>DATCXL010000254.1:0-2218 GCA_036565825.1 Mycobacteriales bacterium | reverse complement strand
GGTGTGACGGGGTCCAACCCAGCCGCGAGGCCTGGGCCAGGCAGTCGACGAAGGCGCGGCCGGTGAAAAGGCCCTGGCCCAGCGGGCTGGCCAGCTCGCCCGGGCCGAAGTGCTCGTACCGCCACTGGTCGGTATGGGTGTACCAGAACGACGTGCCGGTCATCTGCCGGGCGGGTCGCTGCCAGTCCAGCCCGAACGCCAGCGTCGACCAGCCGGCGAGGGGGCGGACCTTCTCCTGGCCGACGTAGTGCGCCCAGCCGCCGCCGTTGACCCCCTGGCAGCCGCACAGCATGAGCAGCGTGAAGAACGCCCGGTAGATCTGGTCGGAGTGGTACCAGTGGTTGGTGCCCGCACCCATGCAGATCATCGACCGGCCGCGCGACAGTTCGGCGTTACGGGCGAACTCGCGGGCCACCCGCACCGCGGCCGCCGCCGGCACCGAGGTGATCGCCTCCTGCCAGGCCGGCGTGTACGGCTGCGCATCGGCGTAACCGGTCGGCCACTGCCCCGGCAGTCCGTCGCGGGCCACCGCGTACTGCGCCATCAGCAGGTCGAACACCGTGGTCACCAACCGGTCGCCGATCCGCGCCACCGGCACGCCCCGGCGGATCGTCGACCCGCCCTCGGTCTGCCCCACGTCGAAGCGGGACAGGTCCACCGTCACCGCGTCGGTGTGCCGGCCGTACAGGGTCAGCACCGGGTCGACACCGGCCAGGTCCAGGTTCCAGCGCCCCACCCCGGAATCGGTGAACCGGAACCCCAGCGAGCCGTTCGGCACGACCGGCTCACCCGACGCGGCGTCCAGCAGCACCGTCCGGTGGGCGGCGCCTTCCCCGTCGTGGCCGAGGTCCGCCGCGGTGAGGAACTTGTCCGGGACGTAGCCGTCGTCGCGCTGGCGCAGGGTCACCAGGAACGGCAGGTCGGTGTAGGACTTGACGTACTCGGTGAAGTAGGGCACCTGCCGGTCGCGGAAGAACTCGGTGAGGATGACGTGGCCCATCGCCATCGCCAGCGCCCCGTCGCTGCCCGGATTGGCCGCCAACCAGTCGTCGGCGAACTTGGTGTGGTCGGAGTAGTCCGGCGAGACCACCACCACCTTCTGACCCCGGTAGCGGGCCTCGACCATGAAGTGCGCGTCCGGGGTACGGGTGATCGGCAGGTTGGTACCCCAGATGATCAGGTAGGAGGAGTTCCACCAGTCCGCGGACTCCGGCACGTCGGTCTGATCACCGAACACCTGCGGAGAGGCGATCGGCATGTCGGCGTACCAGTCGTAGAAGCTCAGGATCACCCCGCCGATCATCGACAGGAACCGGGTGCCCGCCGAGTAGGAGACCATCGACATCGCCGGAATGGGGGAGAAGCCCACCACCCGGTCCGGGCCGTACTCCTTGATCGTGTGCACGTGCGCGGCGGCGATGAGTTCGGTGACCTCCGGCCAGGTGGAGCGGACGAAGCCGCCCTTGCCGCGGGCGTCCTTGTACCGGGCCGCGCGTTGCGGGTCGCCGGTGATCTCCGCCCACGCGGCCACCGGGTCGCGCAGCCGTCCACGCGCCTCCCGCCAGATCTCCAGCAGCGGCCCGCGCACGTAGGGGTAGCGCACCCGCGACGGCGAGTACGTGTACCAGGAGAACGAGGCGCCCCGCGGGCAGCCGCGCGGCTCGTGCTCCGGCAGGTCCGGCCCCGGCGACGGGTAGTCGGTCTGCTGGGTCTCCCAGGTGATGATCCCGTCCTTGACGAAGACCTTCCACGAGCACGAGCCGGTGCAGTTCACCCCGTGGGTGGAGCGCACCACCTTGTCCTGGTGCCACCGCTGGCGGGAGAACTGCTCCGCGGCCCGGCCGCCGACGCGGTGCACCTCGCGGTAATCCGGGGACGGTTGCCCCGGCGAGAAGAACTGCGCCCCCCGCAGCAGCGACTCGACCGGCTCACCGGCGGGCAGCAACGGCGCCAACAACGGGCCGCCCCGACCCGGATCCCCGTCGGTAGTCGTCGACGTCGGTCGACCCACGTGATCACCCACCCCGCCGCGGTAGCTCACCGGCACTGCGCCCGACGTTACCGCTGAAAAACCGAAATATCGGTATTTCTGGGAAGCACCTAGCTATCCGGGTCGGCGCCCCGCTCGACGCCCGGGCTAGCGAGGCTGTGCGCGATTGCCCGTCACGAGTTGGCGCCCTCGAGGATCGGACCGTCCGGACCGAGGACGCGGACGAGG
>DATCXL010000251.1:0-4044 GCA_036565825.1 Mycobacteriales bacterium | reverse complement strand
CCCGGCCGCCTTCAGCGCGGCCAGCGCCTCGGCCGAGCGCACCCCGGTCTTGCAGTACAGAACGATCGGCCGGTCCTGGGGAAGCTGGGCCAGTGCCACCCCGGAGAGGATGTCGCCCTTGGGGATGAGCACCGAACCGGGAATCCGCACGATCTCGTACTCGGCCGGTTCCCGTACGTCGACGAGGAGAAGCTCCTTGCCGGCGTCGACCATCTCCTTGAGGTCGGTCGCACTGATCGTCGAGTCCCTGGTGGCCTCCACGGCCTCCTCGGACACCGTCCCACAGAACGCCTCGTAGTCGATGAGCTCAGTGATCGTCGGGTTGTCACCGCAGATCGGGCAGTTCGGGTCCTTACGCACCCGGATCTTCCGGAAGGACATCTCCAGGGCGTCGTAGACCATCAGCCCGCCGACCAACGGCTCCCCGATCCCGGTGACGACCTTGATCGCCTCGTTGACCTGGATGGAACCGACCGCCGCGCACAGCACACCCAGCACGCCGCCCTCGGCGCAGGAAGGCACCATGCCCGGAGGTGGCGGCACGGGGTACAGGCAGCGGTAGCACGGTCCGTTGACCGGCGAACCGGCCCAGAAGACGCTGATCTGACCGTCGAAGCGGTAGATCGAACCCCACACGTAGGGCTTACCCAGCAGTACGCACGCATCGTTGACCAGGTACCGGGTGGCGAAGTTGTCGGCGCCGTCGATGATCAGGTCGTAGTTGGCGAAGATCTCCAGCGCGTTGGACGAGTCCAGCCGCTCGGTGTGCAGGACCACCGAGATGTTGGGGTTGATCTCCTGGATCGTGTCGCGGGCACTCTCGGCCTTGAGTCGGCCGATGTCGCTCTGGCCGTGGATGACCTGACGTTGCAGGTTCGACTCGTCCACGGTGTCGAAGTCGATGACTCCGAGGGTGCCCACCCCGGCCGCGGCCAGGTACATCAACGCGGGCGAACCGAGGCCACCTGCCCCGATACACAGGATCCTGGCGTTCTTCAACCGCTTCTGGCCGTCCATGGCCACTTCGGGAATGATCAGGTGCCGACTGTAGCGGCGCACCTCGTCGACCGAAAGCTCGGCGGCGGGCTCCACCAGGGGAGGCAACGACACGGCGGTACTCCTCGCGGTCAATCAACTCTTGCGGGCACAACCGGGATCCGAGCCCCATTGTTCCATCTGCCCGGAACGGGACTGGTATCCCGGTGCCCCGGCACCCCCATGCCCGGCGCCTCGGGCCACGGCCACGTCGGCCACGTCGGCCACGTCGGCCATGATCAGTTCACCGCGGTGAGTCCTGAGTCGGTGGCCCGGTGATCTCCTTGTCACCGGACGGGAACGGCCACGGGTTGGCCTTGCACGCCTTGCCGTTGGCGCTGGTCAGACCCAGGGTCTGCTGCATCATCGGTGGGGCGAGGGCACCGGTGGCCGGACAGGCCTGGTGCCCGTGGTCGAGCGCGTGGCCGGTCTCGTGGGTGACCGCGTACGCACGGTAGGAGGACAAATCATCCTTGTAGGCCGCCGCGCCGCGCGTCCAACGAGCCAGGTTGATCACAACCCGGTCGATCTGTCGGTTGTAGCAGGAGGTCTCGACCTGGACCTCGAAACCGCAGATGTCGGGCTTGCGTACGGTCATCGGCGTGGTCAGGGTGATCCGGAAGTCCGGGCTGCCGGCGTCGACCCGTTGGAAACTCACCCGCCCGTCGTGGGTCCAACCACGCTGGTCCCCGAGGATCTTCTCCACCTCGGTGGCGAACGCCTTCTGGTCGATCTTGATACCCTGCTCGACCTCCACCGTGAAGGTCTTCAGCGGCCCGTCGCCGTAGACCTGCGACGTGCCCGGCACCACGTCGAACTGTCCGTTGCCCTGTTCGGCGAACTGCGCCCCGCTGGGTAGCGCGCTGGAGGGCAGGTTGGCGGCTGGCTTGTTGTTGGCCGGTCCGTCCACGAAGACCGTCTGTTGCGGTGAGGGCTGGGTGCCGCCGGCCGACGAACTGGCCGCCGGCAACGTCTCGGCCGAACCGGGGCCGCTGCCCGCCAGGTCGATCACGGTGAGCAGGGTCGCGATGACCAGCAGCGGGATCGCGTAGGCCCGCCAACCCAGGTCGACGACCAACCGGCTGAACCTGCCCCGGGGTGGCAGCCCCATCATGGTGCGATCATCACGGCGCACCGAGGGCAGGTCACTGAGCGGGTCCTCGCGCGCCCGCAGTGGGCCGTCGGGTGAACGCAGCCGCACCTGGGTGTAGGCCTCCGGCCGACGACCGTCCTGGCGCGGATCCGACTCGCCGCGCTGGGCCGCGCGATGGTCCGCACCCGACTGCCGGCTCGCCCCGGGTGCACCACCGGAACGCCCCGGTCGGCCCCCGGCGGAGCCGTGTCGTGACACCGGCGACTTCCCCCGCTCGGTGCGAGCATGGGCGCTGTTTCGACGGTCCGAAGTGGATCGTGTCACCGGGTCAGCCTCTCACAGTCGGTCAGCTACGACAGATCGGGAACGTACGGCCACCTCGTCGACCATGGCCAGAAAGGCCCGGGCCACCGTGGTCGGATCCTCCATCTGCCCGGCGTGCCCGACGCCGGGCAGCACCAGCAGGCGGGATCGGCGGATCGCCGCCGCGGTGCGGGGTGCCAGCGTGACGTCGACCAGCCGGTCGTGCTCTCCCCACACCACCAGGGTCGGCGCGGTGACCCGGGCCGCCTGGCGCCACAACGAACGCTGGCCACCGGCCAGGTACACCGAGGCGAGTCCGCGCACGGATCCCACCAGCGACGCGGTCACCCAGGGCAGGCTGTCGCGACGCCGCACCTCCTCGATGGCCTCGGCCAACCGGTGGTCGGGCACCACCGCGTCGCGCCCGAAACATGCGGCGACCACCGCACGCACCCGTTGCTCCGGGGACAGTCGGACCAGTCGCCGCGCGAGCACCCGGCCGGCGCCGGGCAACGTCAACAACGTGAGCAGTCGAGCCGGTCCGGCCGGCGGAAGCAGCGTGGGCATGGCCGGGGAGATCAGGGTCAGCGTGCGTACCAGGTCGGGCCGCGCGGCGGCGACCAGTAGGCAGACCACTCCACCGAAGGAGTTGCCGAACAGGTGTACCGCGCCACGCCCACGCCGCTCGATCAGCCGCACCAACACCGCGGCCTGCCGGGCCGGCGAGTATCTGCCACCCGGAGCGGGATCTGATCCCCCGAAGCCGGGCAGGTCGACCGCCTCGCCGTCCAACCATGGTGCCAGCACGGCGGCCAGGTCGGTGAAGTTGGTGGCGTCACCACCCAGGCCGTGCACATACAGCGCCGGCGGCGCGCCGGTGGGTCCGGGCGTGTGCCGGATCCGCAGGCCACAGCCGTCCACAACGACGGTGCTGGCCGGCCAGGGCCCGCCGTCGGGGTCTGGATCGGCCGGCGTGAGGTCGGCCCGGTCGGACAGCATGGCGATCCGTACCGGCCGCGTTGGCTGTGTTCGCCGCGCCAGTGCGACCAGGCCCCGACCCAGGGCCGATGGCGAACTGGCCTTGAACACGGGGTCGCACCTCCGGAACATCCGTCCACCTGAGTCCGCCCGGGTGACCGACCTACGAGCGGAATCGCACCACACGTCCCCAGAAGGTACTGCGATTGACCTGAGTGGGCGCCCGTGGGACCGAATTGGGAAGCTACCCGGTTTCCGGCTTGGCCATGGCTTGGCAGTGACACCGGTCAGGCGTTGCGACCGGGGTCGCCGCACCAGCGGCCGGGCGACCCCACCGGCTGTTCGTCACGACTCTGTCAGGCACTGCGTCGGGCAGCCTTCTTCGCCGCCTTCTTCGCCGTCTTCGTCCCGGCCGAAGCCGCCCTCCCCCTGGTCGCCGCCTTGGTCGCAGCAGCCTTCTTCGCCGCCTTGGCGGGTTGCTTGGCAGCCTTGGCTGGCTTTGCCGGCTTGGCAGCCTTTGCTGGCCTGTCCGGCCTGGCTGGCCTTCCGGCTGACGGACGCCCCTGACCGGTGGCCCGCTCGGCGGCTTCCGGCTGTGCGGCTGGCTGTTCACCGCGGCGACGCTTGGCCTCCTC
>DATCXL010000218.1:0-3058 GCA_036565825.1 Mycobacteriales bacterium | reverse complement strand
CCCGGCCACTGCCCGACGGCCGGCCCCGCGGAGCGTGGAATCACGACCGGCCGGGCGCGTCCGGCGGTCGCTGAAGCTTGTCCTTCGAACGACCTATGCGGGCGACGAGCCCGGGGCGGGCTCAGGGGGATGAGATGCAAGGAGCGGGGTTCGCGTGGCGTGCGACACGTGAGCGAACCCCCGACGCCGCAGATCGCCGCCTGAGCCCGCCCTGGCGAGCCACTCAGACACCGGACCACTCCTAACCGCCGCGCCTGGCCAATGCGGACGGCCACCAGACCAGCCTGCCGATGTCGATGGTCAGTGCCGGGACCAGGATGGTGCGCACGACCAGGGCGTCGAGTAGGACCCCGAAGGCGACTGTCAGACCGATCTGGGTCAGTGCCACCAGGGGCAGCACCCCCAGCACCAGGAACGTCGCGGCCAGTACCACCCCCGCGGCGGTGATCACGCCACCGGTGACGGCCACCGCCCTGACAACAGCGTCGGTGGTGGTCCGGGTCTGGGCCTCCTCCCGCACCCGGGTCATCAGGAAGATGTTGTAGTCGATGCCCAACGCGACCAGGAAGATGAACGCGAACAGCGGGAAGGCCGGGTCCGAACCGCCGAAACCGAGGAGCACGTCGAAGGCGAACGCGCAGAACCCCACGGCGGCGCCGAAGGACAGCACCACTGTGGCCGTCAGCACGGCCGAGGCGACCAGGGCGCGCAACAGCAGGGCAAGCACGCAGAAGACCACGGCGAGCACGATGGGGATGACCAGCAGGGTGTCGTGGGAGCTCGCGCGGCGGATGTCGAGGTTCACCGCGCTGGTGCCACCCACCCTGGCGTGGGCACCGGGTACGGCGTGTACCGCGGTGCGCAGTCGGTCCACCGTGTCGAAGGCGTCCGGGCTGTCGGCTGCCGCCGCGAGTACCGCGTCAAGTTGGACCAACCCGCCGCTCCGTTGCGGCGGGGCGACCTGGGCCACTCCCCTGGTCTGACGGACCGCGTCGGCGATCGCGTCGGTCCGGTCCGCCCGGCCAACGATCATCGCGGGGCTGCCCAGACCGGCGTCGAAGTGGTCGGTCAGCACCTTTTCGCCCCTGACCGAGTCGGGGTTGGTCCGGAACGACTCCTGGTTGGACAGCCCTCCGGTGTCGAGGGTGACCAGTCCGAGGCACATCACACCCAGGGCCAGGGTGGTACCGATCCACACCGCCCGTGGACGGCGGGCCACGCTCCGACCGAGCCGCCCCCAGATGCCACCATGCTCGCCGCCGGGTGTGCCCAGGTGCGGGACGAACGGCCAGAACGCCGGGCGGCCGAAGATGACCAGCAACGCCGGCAACAGGGTCGTCATGGCCAGCAGTACGCAGCCGACACCGATCGCGGCGACCGGCCCCAGGCTGCGGTCGGAGTTCAGTTCGGCGACCAGCAGGCACAACAGGGCGAGGATCACGGTTATCCCGGAAGCCCAGATGGCGGGCCCGGCACGGCGCAACGCCAGTGCCATGGCCTCGTGCCGGTCGGCGTGCCGGCGCAGTTCCTCCCGGTAGCGGGCGACCAGCAGTAGCGCGTAGTCGGTGCCGGCGCCGAAGACCAGCACCAACAGGATGCCGACGCTCTGTCCGTTGACGACCAGCCCGGCATGCCGGGCCAGCAGATAGTTCGCCGCCTGTGCACTGACCAGGCAGACTCCCGCGGTGACGACCGGAAGTACCCACAGGAACGGGCTGCGGTAGGTGAGCAGCAGGATCACCACGACCACGATCAGGGTGGACCCCAGCAGGGTGCTGTCGATGTTCTCGAAGACCTTGATGGTGTCGGCCTGCACTCCGGCCGGACCGGTCACGTGGGTGACCGTGCCGGTGCCGCCGGAGATGATCTGTCGCACGGTGGTGATGTCGTCGGCGACGGTGCCGCCCTCGGCGGCCCTGATCGGCACGACAAGTTGGACCGCCTTGCCGTCCTTCGACGGGATCGGTCCGGTCACGTCACCGGCGACGAAGCCCAGTTCGCCCAGTTGCCGTGCGTCCGAGTGAACCCGGGCCATGTCGGCCGGAGTCAACCCCGACTCGCGGAGGTAGACCACCACCGCGGGCAGGTTGTCGCCGCCGGGGAAGCGCTGCCGCAGGTCGAGCACCTGGGTGGATTCGGCTTTGCCGGGAAGGTAGGACGACGGGTCGTTCTGCTCCACACTCTGCAACCGCCCCGAAGCCGGCCCGGCGAGTGCGACCACGATCAGCCAGAAGACGAGTACCGCCCACTTGGTCCGGCGGCCCGCGGGGAGGACAGCAAGGCGGCGGAGTACGGCCATCGGTCTCCCGGCCTGGTTCGCACATCGGCTCCACGGGCGTTGGGGACAGTATCGGGGAAAGCGGCCGGCGACGCGCGATGAGGATCGCCCGGCGGGGTGATCCCACGGCCACCGCTGCGGGCTCACCGTTCACGGGCCCGGGGTTATCGACCTGGCTGATCAATACCAAACGACTAGATACTGCTCGTCTTGAAATAGGACGGGTCGAAGTGTCAGCTTCTTCCCCGTCACCGTTGCCCACAGGGACGGCCCGGCCGTGTACGGATCACAAGAACCCACCACCCACGGGCAGGATCAGGCCCAGGTCTGGACGGTGATCAGCGCGCGGGCGGCAACCAGTCTTCGCGCGGGTCCGGGTTCCGTGGTCGCAGGTGTGCGCCATCACGGGCACCCACGTGCCCCGCCAGCGGGCCGATGGCCCAGCGGGCACCAGAGGCCTGACAGGGCTTGGCGCCCGTCGGCACCCGCAGGCACCGGGCAGAGGCGCCGGGGTCGGCCGGACAGGGCCTGCCATCGTGGAGGAGGTGACCGACTGGGATTCTTGGCGAGACAAGGAATAACTGGTAATCACTTCCACGTCAATGCATCGTGGTTGTGGACGGCCGGGTTCGACGCGCTGTGTCAGGTACTCTGTTTCGGGCCCCCTTTTCGACGCGACACAAACTCGATTCGACGGCGGGAGGCCGCTTGACACGGGTTCCACACGACGCCTCAGGTGAGGAGACGTCAACGGAGGGCATTCCCGCGGGGTTACGAAAC
>DATCXL010000210.1:0-11184 GCA_036565825.1 Mycobacteriales bacterium | reverse complement strand
CGCCCTGGCCGGTGCGGCGACCCACCAGGTGATCGAGTTCGTGGTCAGCAGAGGCCCGCTGGCCGATCTGCTGAACGCCACCCCACAGGCCTGAGTCGAGGCCGTGTCCGCCCTTTCGGCCCGGTAGGTGCCATACGCCGGTTGCGGGGTTTTCTCGCGAAAACCCCCACCGGTCCCGGCTCGACCCCCCCGACCCGGCTGAATCCCGGTGACCGGATGGATCCGGTCGGTGGGTGGTTTCGTCTGCCACTCGACGGTGTTGGTGTGGCAACGTCGTTCGGATGAGGCGAGGAAGTGTGGTCCGGCTGGGCCTGCTGGCCCTGTGCTGGGGTTCCAGCTTCCTGTGGATCAAGCTGGCGCTACGCGGCTTCTCCCCGGTGCAGATCGTGTTCGGCCGGGTGGTGCTGGGCGCGCTGGTGCTGCTGGTGATCGTCCGCGCCAGGGGTTACCGGCTGCCCCGGCAACCGGCGTTGTGGGGCTACCTGTTCGGGGCGGCGCTGGTGTCCAACGTGGCACCGTTCCTGCTCTTCGCCATCGGCGAGCAGCGGGTCGACTCGGGTCTGGCCGGCGTCCTCAACGGGACGACTCCACTGTGGACATTCGCGATCGCGCTCGCGGTCCGGCACGAACGGCACGCGTCACCGGCCCGGGTACTCGGTCTGGTGCTGGGATTCGCCGGGGTGCTGCTGATCTTCGCGCCGTGGCAGGGCGGCGCCACCGGGTCCACCCTCGGCGCGCTGGCCTGTCTGACCGCCGGTGCCTCCTACGGGGTCAGCTACGTGTACATGGACCGGTTCCTCGCCGGCCGGGAACTGGCCCCGATCGTGTTGTCGTCCAGCCAGTTGAGCGCGGCGACCCTGCTGATGCTGTTCATGATGCCCGCGGCCGGGTTGGCCGAGCCACGACTGCGAGCTGACTCGGTGGTCGCCGTGGTGCTGCTCGGGGTGATCTGCACCGGCGCCACGTTCGTGTTGAACTACCGGCTGATCGCCGACGAGGGGGCCACCGCCACATCCACGGTGGCCTACCTGTTGCCGGTGGTGGCGGTGATCCTGGGCGTGGTGGCGCTGGGTGAACCACTGACCCCACACGTGGTGGCCGGCATGGTGGTGGTGCTGGTCGGGGTCGGGTTGGCCCGCCACCAGAGCCAGCGGAGCCAGCGGAACCAGCAGGCACCGGACCGGGCACCCAGGGCCTCGACGGCGGTCAGTCCGCCGGCCGGCGATCCCGGGTGACCCGGGCGATCGCCTCCACCGCCACCCAACTGATGCCGCCCACCGCGAGCGCGGTCCCCCAGTGCCGGGCGGCGGGCAACGGCAGCGCGAAGAAGTCCCGCAGCGTCGGCACCGCGAACACCAGGGTGAAGCTGGCCACCATGCAGCCGACCAGCAGGAACTTCCACCAGTTGAGTGGCCGAGCCAACGAGGTGAGCACACCGAACCCGGCCATGGCCAGCGCGATGGTCGCGGCCGTCCGTTCCTGGGCCAGCGTGCTGACGCCCTGGCGGGCCAGGTAGTACGCGGCGAAGGACGCGGTCGCGGCCACCACCCCGGCCGGGATGGCGAACCGCAGCACCCGCGGCACCATGCCGGTGCGGGCCCGCTCGGTGTTCGGTGCCAGGGCGAGGAAGAACGCCGGGATACCGATGGTCAACGCACCCACCAGGGTGAGATGGCGGGGCAGGAACGGGAACGGCAACCGCAGCACGCCCACCGTCAGCGCCAACAGCATCGCGTACACGGTCTTGGTCAGGAACAACCCGGCGACCCGTTCGATGTTGCCGATCACCCGCCGACCCTCGGCCACCACCACCGGCAGGGTGGCGAACCGGTTGTCCAGCAGCACGATCTGGGCGACCGCCCGGGTGGCGTCACTGCCGCTGCCCATGGCCACCCCGACGTCCGCGTCCTTGAGCGCCAGCACGTCGTTGACTCCGTCACCGGTCATCGCCACGGTGTGCCCGGCGGCCTGTAGGGCGCCCACCATGGCCCGTTTCGTCTCCGGGGTGACCCGCCCGAACACGTCGTGCCGGTCCACCACGGCGGTCAGTTCCGGTCCGCCAGGTGGCAGCGAGGCCGCCTGCACCGGATCGCGGCCACCGGGCAGGTCGAGTCGCCTGGCGATCGCGCCGACGGTGTCGGCGGTGTCCCCGGAGATGACCTTGACCCGCACCCCCTGACGGGCGAAGTACCGCAGCGTCTCGGCCGCGTCCGGGCGGATCACCTGTTCGAGTACCACCAGCGCGGCCGGCTGGACGGGGTGGGGTGCGTCCGGGCGGTGCAGCGGCCGGGTGGCGCGGGCCAGCAGCATCACCCGGTGGCCCTGCCCGGACAGTTCCCGGGCGACGCGCAACGCCTCGTCGGCCTCGTCGTTGGCCACGTCGTCGGCCTGGGCCTCGGTGGTGTCGGTGTCGGGGTGGCCGTGCCGGTCGGCCAGCAGCCGCTCGGGTGCGCCCAGCACCCAGACACCGCCCGGTTCGAACGCCGCCCCGCTCCATCCGCGGGCCGAGGAGAACGGCACCACCTCCGTGGTCGTCCAGTGTGGATCGTCCGGACAGGACTCGATTATGGCGCGTAGGCTGGCGTTCGGGCGCGGGTCGGCGGACCCCAGCGCGGCCAGCACCCGGCCGAGGTCGGCCGGCTGGTCACCCCGGGCGCCGAGCGGGCGCAGTTCGCGCAGCGCCATGCCCGGTTCGGTCAGCGTCCCGGTCTTGTCCGCGCACACCACGTCCACCCGGGCCAACCCCTCGATCGCCGGCAACTCCTGGACCAGGCACTGGCGCCGGCCCAGCCTGATCACCCCCACCGCGAAGGCGATGCTGGTCAACAGGACCAGACCCTCGGGCACCATGGTCACCACCCCGGCCACGGTGCCGCGTACGGCGTCGTGCCAGGACGCCCGGATCACGAACTGGGTGATCGCCAGCAACGTCGCGGTCGGCACGATCAACCAGGTGATGATGGCCAGGAACCGGTTGATACCGGTGCGCAGTTCCGAGCGAACCAGGGTGAACCGGCTGGCCTCGGCGGCCAGCGCCGCCGCATAGGCGTCGCGGCCCACCCGGGTCGCCCGGTACGCGCCGGTGCCGGCGACCGCGAAGCTGCCCGAACGAACCTGTTCGCCCGGACCCCTGGGCACCGGTTCGGCCTCGCCGGTCAGCAGCGACTCGTCCAACTCCAGGTCCTGGGCCGACAGCAGTGTGCCGTCAACCACCACCTTGTCACCGGGGCCGAGCAGCAGCACGTCGTCGAGTACCACCCCGGCGGGTGCCAGTTCGACGACCCGCCCGTCCCGGCGCACCCGGGCCGTGGCGGCACCGAGCACGGCCAGTCGGTCCAGGGTTCGCTTGGCCCGCAGTTCCTGCACGATGCCGATACCGGTGTTGGCCAGGATCACGAACCCGAACAGCGAGTCCTGCACCGGTCCGACCACCAGGATGGCCACGAACAGGGTGCCGATCAGCGCGTTGAAGCGGGTCAGCACGTTCGCCCGCACGATCGCCGAGACGCTGCGGCTGGACCGGGTGGGCACGTCGTTGGTGCGGCCGGTCCGGACCCGTTCGAGCACCTGTTCGCCAGACAGGCCGCGTTCGGCGAAGCCACGGTCGGTCGTGTCGGCCGCCATCACACCCCCGTCTGCTCCCGCCGCGGGTTGTTGCCGACCCCGGAACCGCCCCTGCTGCACTGTTGGGCGGTTGGCGGATACCCCAGGGTGCCAGACCGGTTCCCCAACGGGCGATCTTGCGATCGCTACTCCTTCAGGTCTAGTACGAAGCGGCCGAACGATCTAACGTCCGACACGCGCCAACAGCGCTGGGTGAACAAGAAGCGGAGGGGTCAGATGGCTCACCGATGTGGGCGACGGGCCGGAACCGTCGCGGTGATGTTCATGGCGGCGCTCGTCGCAGGGAGCCTGGTCGGGATGGTCGGCCTGGTCGGCACCGCCGGGACGGCGCGGGCGGCCGGGCCGTTCGGCCCCTCGCCCGGAGCCGGAGCCAGGCCCCAGGTGGTCGGCGGTCAGGACACGCAGCCAGGCCAGTTTCCGTGGATGGTGCGGCTGTCCATGGGATGCGGCGGGGCGGTGGTCACCGCGCGGGTGGTGCTCACCGCGGCGCACTGTGTCTCCCACACCGGAAGCGACGCCGGGATCGAGGCCACCATCGGCCGGACCCGACTGTCCGAGCCGGGCGGGCAGACCATCCGGTCGGACTACGTGCTGCGCAGCCCCAGGTACGGGCAGACCGGCACGGTCGACTGGGCGCTGATCGAGTTGGCCCAGCCGACCAGCGCACCGCCGCTGGGCCTGGTCAGCCAGGGCGATCTGTCGGGGGAGGCCGACCCGCTCACCATCATGGGTTGGGGGGCCACCACCGAGGGCGGTCCCCAGTCGGACGCCCTCCAGTTCGGCACCGTGCCGTTCGTGGACGACGCGACCTGTGCTCGCTCCTACCGCAACCAGTTCAGGCCGCAGACTGAAATGTGTGCCGGCTACCCGCAGGGCGGGGTGGACTCCTGCCAGGGTGACTCGGGCGGCCCCATGGTGGCCGCTGTCGGTGGCCGGACCGTCCAGGTCGGGATCGTGAGTTACGGCATGGGCTGTGCCCGGCCCGGCTACCCCGGGGTGTACGCGGAGGTGCAGTCGTTCTCCGCCGAGATCGCCTCGCATCTTGGTCCGGGTGGCGGACTGGTGGCCTGACGGGCGCACTGATGGACACAGCAACACCGATGGAACGGAGGGCCGATCGGGTGGCACACCAGGGCCGGTCGGGTGGACCTCAGGCTCCGGCGTGTCGTACCCCGCGCGCCGGGACCCCGCGAAGTGGGTACCCTCGTTCTCCGGCCGGGATCAAAGACGATCGCGGGTTGTCGTATTACCAGGAGCAGCCGTGCCTGCACGCATGTCGGCGTGGGAGTCAGCCCAGTTCCAGCTTGCCGAGGCGGTGAGGCAGCTAGGTCTTGATGACGGGTTCCACGCACTGCTGCGAACACCGCGCCGGGAGGTCACCGTCGCAGTCCCGCTGCGCCGCGACGACGGGAATGTCGAGGTGTTGCGCGGCTACCGGGTGCAGCACAGCCTGACCCGTGGTCCGGCCAAGGGCGGGGTGCGTTTCCACCCTGCCATCGACCTGGATGAGGTCCGGGCGCTGGCCATGTGGATGACCTGGAAGTGCGCACTGATCGGTGTGCCGTACGGCGGTGCCAAGGGTGGTGTCGCGGTCGATCCCAGGGCGTTGTCCCGTAACGAACTGGAGCGACTGACCCGGCGTTATACCAGTGAACTTATCCCCGTACTCGGGCCGGAGAAGGACATTCCAGCGCCCGATGTGGGCACCGACGCGCAGACCATGGCCTGGATGATGGACACCTATTCCATCCACTCCGGGTACACCGTCACCGGTGTGGTCACCGGAAAGCCGACCTCGATCGGCGGATCCCAGGGACGCGGCGGCGCGACCAGCCGGGGGGTGATGTACTCCGCCTTCTGTGCGATGCGGGAGGCCGGCATCGACCCGCGTGGGGCGACCGTGGCGGTGCAGGGGTTCGGCAAGGTCGGCGGGCTGGCCGCGCAGTTCCTGCACGACGCCGGTTGCCGGGTGATCGCCGTCTCCGACGTCAACGGTGGTGTCCACAACGCCGGTGGGCTGGACCCGATCGACCTGGTCCGGCACATGCGGGCCGGTGCCGACACCGTGGTCGGCTACCCGGGCACCGACGCGATCACCAACGAGGAACTGCTCGAACTGGACGTGGACGTGCTGGTGCCCGCCGCACTGGAGGGCGTGATCCACGACGGGAACGCAGACCGGGTGCGGGCCAGCCTGGTGGTGGAGGGCGCCAACGGTCCGACCACCCCGGACGGGGACGCGATCCTGGAGGATCGCGGCATCCTCGTGGTGCCCGACATCCTGGCCAACTCCGGTGGTGTCGCGGTCTCCTACTTCGAGTGGGTGCAGGACATGCAGGCGTACTTCTGGTCCGAGGACCAGGTCAACGAACGGCTGCGGGAACTGATGGAACGCGCCTACGCGGAGGTCGCCGACCTGGCCGCCGAACGCAAGGTGTCCATGCGCACCGCCGCCCAGATGATCGGTGTGGGCAGGGTCGCCGAGGCCCACCGCACCCGCGGCCTGTATCCCTGATCGCACCGCCGTCAGACCGCTGTCAGACCGCTGTGGGACCGCTGGGTGACCAGCCGAACGTGTCGTCCGGCCCGCCGGCCGGGCTGCGATGAACCGTCGGTGGGGCGTGCTGTAATGGTGGCGGTGAAGGACACCAGTGTCATTCACCGCCACCACACCCAGCCCGAGGAGCGAGCCCGACATGGACGCCGCCGAAGCGCCGACGCCGGTCGGAGAGCCGGAAGCCGCCGACGGCCTGACCCGCCGCGAGCGGGAGGTCCTCGCCTTCGAACGACAGTGGTGGAAGTACGCCGGCGCGAAGGAACAGGCCATCCGTGACCTGTTCGACATGTCGGCGACCCGGTACTACCAGATACTCAACGGCCTTATTGACCGCCCGGAGGCGCTGGCCGCCGACCCGATGCTGGTCAAGCGGCTGCGCCGGCTTCGCGCCACCAGACAGCGGGCCCGTTCGGCCCGCCGCCTTGGTGCCGACAGGTAAGTGCCGACAGGTGAGGGGGCACCGTGTCCGAGGGACCCACGCCGGGGGAGTTGGGCGACACCGATCCGACTGATCCGCGTCCACCAACCGATCCGCGCCCACCGACCAGTGCGCGTCCACCGACCGGTGCCGGGCCGAACCGTTCCGGCCCACCGGGGAGAGCCGGCGGGGGAACCGGCCGACGAGCCGGCGGTCCGGTGTTCCGTTCGGGTCAGCCAAGCGCGCTTCGGGTGTTTCTGACCTCCAACGTCGGTGGCGGGCTGGCCGCGCTCGCGTCGGTACTGCTGGTCGTGCTCGTGGTGCTGGCCATGCGGGGGAAACCGGCCGACACCGCCGACTCCACTGCCCAGGCTGGCCAGCATCAGGTCACCGCCAGCGCCGAGCCGACCAGTGGGCCAACCAGTGGGACCAGTGGGATCGGTGGGGCGAATGACGGGCCCACCTCCGGCTCGGCGTCATCCGGTGCGGATTCCACCGGATCACCCGCGGAGCCACCCGGCATCCAGGGCCCGATTCCCGGTAGCACCGGTGCCGCCCCCGGGTTTGAGTCCGGCCAGCCCGCGCACAGTCGGCCGGCGCTGACCGTGCTCAACAACACCACGGTGCGCGGTCTGGCCCACCGGGCGGCCGACCGGTTCGCCACCGATGGCTGGTCGGTCGCCCAGGTGGGCAACTACGCGGGCAACCTGCCGACCACCACGGTGTACTTCACTCCTGGCAACGCCGACGAACAACGGGCGGCTGAGGCGCTGGCCCGTGCCTACCCGAAGATCACCCGGGTGTTGCCGCACGATCCGCATCTGCCGGTGAGCGCCCGAGGTGTGATCGTGGTGGTCGCCCCCAACTGGTTGACCTGACCTGACCTGACCCGACCCGACGCGACCGCCACGACCGGCCGGGCGGGAGTGGACGGAGCGGCCAGTCGGCGCGCAGGTTGATCGGGTCGACGCCGCGTCGTCGGTATCGGGGTGGGACATCGGTCACCTGTTCCCTGCCCGTCGCAGACCCCGCAGACCCCGCAGGTCGGAGCGTCGCCGACGCTCTCCGTCCCGGAGGGCAAGGCAGACGACCGCCCCCAGCCCGGCGAGGCCTGCCGCCAGGACGAGCGCCACGTCGGTTCCGTGGCCCAGGCCGTGGGCGCCGCCGGAGTTGGACGAGGAGGCCGTCATGACCGCGACCATGACGGCCACGCCGACGGCGGAGCCGACGTACCGTGCGGTGTTGTTCGCGCCCGAGCCCATCGCGGTGTGAGTGGCCGGGACGCTGTCGACGGCAAGTCGCGCCAGGGCGGCGTTGATGAGCCCGCTCCCGGCTCCGGAGACGACCAGACCCGGGATGAGCCGGGACCAGGGACCGGCTCCGATACTGCCGAGCATCGAGAGCGTCCCTGCGGCTGACACCACCAGGCCGAGCGCGAGCTGCTGCCGTGCCGACATCCATGGCGCCAGGCGCCTGGCCTGTAGTGCCACGATCGCGGACAACCCGGACCAGATGACGAACAGTCCGGCGGTCCCGAGCGGGGACAGCCCCAGTCCCAGTTGGATCACCGTCGGCAGATAGCTCATCAGGCCGATGACCGCGACCCCGGTGAACAGTGCGCCGAGCGTGGCGGTGAGGAACAGAGGTCGGCGGAACAGTCCGAGGTCGAGCAGGGGGTCCCGCCTGCGGGCCTGGGCGATCGTGAACGCGACGAGCAGGAGTGCGGCCATGGCCAACAGCACGACGACCGGCGTACGCAGCCAACCTCCTCGGCTCTCGGTGAGGCCGGCCATCATCGCGACCAGCCCGAGTCCGAGGGTCGCGACGCCGACCAGATCCGGCCGACCGGGCTGGTCCGACCGCGAGTCGACCAGGACCCGACCCGCGACGACTCCGACGAGTCCGGTCGCGCCCGCGAACACCCAGTAGCAGGCGCCCCAACTCAGCGTGCTCAGGGCGGCGGAGATCACCGGCCCCAGGGCGATGCCGGCACCGAGCGTCGCTCCCCACAGGCCGGTGGCCCGGATCCGGCCGGGCCCCGGTGGGAACGCGTGCGCCACGAGCGCGAGGCTGGTCGCCAGAATCGCGGCACTCGCGCCTCCCTGGACCATGCGGGTCACGACGAACAGCGCGGTGTTCGTCGCCGCCGCGCTGACCGCCAACCCGGCCACCAGGACGGCCGTGCCGATCAGGAACACCCGCTTTCGTCCGTAACCGTCGGCGAGGCTGCCCGCGACGAGCAGCAGCGCGGCCAGGCCGAGCGGCATGCCGTTGAGGATCCAGGTCTGCCCGGACAGGCCGGAATCCAGCGCTGCCGCGGTTTCCGGCAGCGTGGTCATCGGAGCGGTGTAGTCCATGAGTACGAGCAGGGTCGCGGCGCAGGTGACGAGCAGCGTCGCGGCAGCGCGCGGCCCGGCTTCCGGTGACCACGCCGAGGGGCTGGTCGTGCGGGTACCGATCCGAGTGTTCTCGTCCACGATTCTCCTAAGTTCAATGAATGAACCCACTGGGACGCTGACGGTAGCACGGTGCGTTCGTTCACTGAACTGACCCGCGTACACTGGGCACATGTCGCTGGGCAGGGACTACGCGGGCCAGGAGTGTGCGCTCGCCAGTGCGCTTGAGTTGATCGGTGAGCGCTGGACCCTGCTGCTGGTGCGCGATGCCTTCTACGGCGTCCGCCGCTACAGCGACTTCCTGGCACATGTGGGTGCGCCGCGCGCGGTGCTGGCGGAGCGCCTACAGTCGCTCGTCGACGCCGGTGTTTTCGAGCGGCGGCCCTACCAGGACTCGCCGCCGCGCGACGAGTACGTCCTCACCGAGATGGGCGTGGCGCTGTGGCCTGCCGTGTACACGCTGGCCCAGTGGGGGGAGCGGTACCTGTCCTCGGCCGGTCCCCGGCGGATCTTCGCGCACGTCACCTGCGGTTCGCCGCTCGACCCGTTGGGGATGTGCTCCTCCTGCGGGATGGTGGTGGCTCCGGCTGACGTCGAGGTACGCCCCGGTCCCGGCACCAGCGGAGACGGCCATGGCAACGCGGTGTCACAGGCCCTTCGGCTGCCACATCGCCTGCTCCAGCCACTCCTGCCGCCTGGCTGACGTTGCCCGTGCGGCGGTTCGTGAGCCGACACCCCGATCACCGATGTGTTGGACCGACGCCCGTCGTCCGGGGCAGACCCCGGCGTTCGGGGGGCCCGGCATGGTTCGGGCCCGGCGCGGCCGGGATCCGGCCGGTGATGTCCTGCTCGGTCCTGCTCGCCGGTCAGCGGCCGGCGAGAAACTCGGACACCTGGCGCCGGGACCGCAACCGGACGAAGCGTAGATGGGCCCAGCGTGGGTCCCGTGCGGCGTCCTGGTACCGGCGCCGGTACCGGTGGTGCCGGGTCCACGACCACATGATGATCGAGCGTTGTGGGTCCAGACTGAGCATGTTCCGCCAGCGTTCCCGGTTGCCGTTCCACAGTTCACGGCGGGTGGTTGCCCGGGCCAGGGTGCGTCCGACCACCTGACGGAACACAACCCGGCGCGGCAGGTCCAGCCACACCACGGTGTCCGCGCGCGGCCAGACCATGTCCTCGCGTACCGCGCTGTAGTTGCCGTCCACCACCCACCCCGGGCCAGCCGTGAATCGGCCGACGGCGGCGCGCAGTTCGTCGTCCGGCAGCGGCACCCAGCCGGGCTGGTGGTAGACGGCGTCCAGTTCCAGGTAGGGCACGCCCAGCCGTTCGGCCAACCGACGGGCCAGCCAACTCTTGCCCGAACCCGAGTTGCCGACGACCGAAACCCTGCGCACGGCTGTCCATCTTCGTCGTGCCACCCGGTGGGTCAACCATTTTTGGACGGCAGCCGGCGAACGAACGGTGACAGATCATGTTGGCGCGGCGAAGAATTGTCGCAGTCGGTCGTACCCTGCTCTATCCGGCGAATCGGAGGTTCTTATGCCAGAGCCCGACCAGGCCAGCAGCGACGCCCACCTGATGTGGACCCGGATCGAACCGTTGCACACGGTCACCTACTTCTCCCCCGAGGCGCAGGTGGGGTTCACCCAGGCGGGCCTGCACGGGTTCTGGCGGGGCTACTTCGCCGGACGCGCCGCACCGCTGGGTCCGGTCGGCCCGGCACCGGTGGTGGCCTCGTTCTTCTCCTTCGCGTCGCCGGTGGTCGAACGCGCGTTACCCGACGTGTGGACCCGGATCACCCCGGAGCGGGCCCTGCGCGCCCGGGAGGAGGGGGCGGTCGCGGCGCTGCGGGCCGTGCTCGGCGCGGAGGTGTCCGACGCGTCGGAGTTTGCCGAGGTGGTGGCTGACCTGGAAACCGCGGTGGACTGCCTGGATCCGGCCGGGCGGGTGTTGGGCGCGGCCAACGCCGCGTTGCCCCGACCCGATGACCCGCTGGCCAGGCTGTGGCAGGCGGCCACCACACTGCGCGAGTACCGGGGTGACGGGCACATCGCCGCACTGGTCGCCGTGGGGGTGGACGGTTGCGAGGCGCTGGTGTGGCGGCAGGCCCGGGACGGCGGTGTCGGTGAGCGGGAGTACCGCGGTTGGACCGAGGAGCAGTGGGCCGCGGCGCGGGCTCGGCTGGT
>DATCXL010000187.1:0-5871 GCA_036565825.1 Mycobacteriales bacterium | reverse complement strand
GTGCCCACGCCGGTCCCAGCGGGTTGGCGGCCCACCCTGCTGCTCATGAACGAGGATGACAACACCGTCCGGGAGGCGGTGCGGTCGGCCAGCCCGGTGGCGTGACGGGCACGTTCCCGGTTCTGTCCTCGGGGGAGTTCGCCGTGCCGGTGTCCCGCGAGGCGCGATCGAAGGACCCCGACCGGAAGCCTCACGAGCCGAACGCCTTCCGTTGGTGATGAAGGGTGGCGGGTGTGTCATCTTCTGGTCGACCCTGACGCACGTTCCGCTGCCACACACCGGAGGCAGGAAGGACCACGGCATGGGCTTCGCGGCCCGTTACGTACCCACCCAGGTGCAGGTGTACCCGCAGACCGACAGTGTGACCGAGTACGGCGGCGGTATCCCGCCCGACCACCAAGAGGGCGTCTCAGGGCTGTGGTGGTGGTCGGCGTGTGGCGGTCGGGAAGTAGGTGAGCCCCGGGTAGGACTGGTGGTTCTCTACGCCAACCGGTCCGCCAGGAGCTCGCGTGTCGGTGTCGTCTACGTGCCAGTGTTTTGTCATGCCCGGCCCATGGTGAGCCGCCCACCGGCACGCCGGTACCGTGTCCGGGCTACCCGTCCTCGTCGATGACCGGCTCCTAGTGGGCGATCGTGCAGCCGTTGCTGCCCCAGCCGGTAACACCACAGGCCGGGGTGGTCGACCGGAGACAAACCCCGCCGGATCGTGCTGGAGGCGATCTTCTACGTGGTCGGTGGTGTGATCGCCTGGCGGCAGGTACCCGCCGACTTCCCGCCCGCGATGACCATCTGTGACATCTTCCACCGCTGGGCGAAGGCTGGTGTGTGGCAACGGGTCACGACGCCCCGCGTGACCGGGTCCGGCTCCACGCCGGGCGTGACCCGTTGCCCACCGCCGCGGTCGTCGACTCCCAGACAGTCCGCGGCGCCGACACCGTGCCCCCAACCAGCGCCGGCCACGACGCGGGCAAGAAAACCAAGGGCCGAAACGACACATCGCCACCGACACCCTGGGGTTACCTCTCGCCGTCACCGTGACCGGCGCACACATCCAAGACCGCGACGGCGCACACCGCCCACGCGTGGCACCACGCGCCTGGCGTCACCCAGGAGGTCTACGCGCTGCTGGTCACCTACCAGATCCTGCTACCGCCATGGCCGACGCACCGGGCCATCGGTCAGCACTGCCGGATCGCGGCGACGTCGAACTCCAGCGTCACCTTCTCGCTGACCAGGAGCCCGGTCGCGGCGTTCCAGTTCACGCCCCAGTCCTTGCGGTTGATCGTGACCCTGCCCTGGAAGTTGCCCCATGGATCGTTCCCGGCGCCGGTCAGCTCGAAGTCCACGGTGACCGGCTTGGTCACGGCGCGGATGGTCAGGTCACCGGTGACCTTGAAGTTGGTCTCGTCGACCTGCTCCACCCCGATCGAGGTGAACGTGATGGTCGGGTGGTTGTCCATGTCCAGGAACTTGCTGCGCAGGTGCTCGTCGCGCTGCTGGTTGCGGGTCTGGATGCTCTTCGCCTGGATCGTGAGCTTGGCGCTCGACCTCGACGGGTCGTCGCCGTCCAGGTGCGCGCTGCCCTCGAACTCGTCGAACTGCCCGCGCACCTTGGTGGCCATCGCGTGCCGGGCGACGAAGCCGATCCGCGTGTGGGCGGTGTCGAGGACGTAGTCGCCGGTCAGCTCGCTGATGTTGGTCATGCTTGGTCGCTCCTAGAGGGGAAACAGCTAGTTAATCTTTCGGTTCCGAGCCGGTCATGATTCGCGCATAGGCCCGGACGCTGTGTGGGGCGCCGAGCCCGCCAGCGGAGTGGTGTCGAGGTACCTGACCTCGTAGACCCGCTCCGTGAACTTCCAGCCCTCCGGGGTGCGCTGGTAGCGGTCGTGGTACAAGGAGTAGTTCAGGTGCGAGCTGCCGTCGCGCATGCGCCCGAACTCTGAAACGTACGCACGACCGACCGCGGTGTCGCCCCCAAGCTGGATCGTGCCCGGATGCACGGTTTGCACGAAGTAGTCCCAGAGACCCTGCAGCCGCTCGATCCCGGCGCGGATCTCCTCCCGGCTGACGAACTCGACGTTGACGTTGGGGATCCGCCACACGCCGTCCTGTGTGAACAGCGACGCGAAGCGGTCGTAGTCGCGCATCATCCCCGCGTCGGTGAACTCGCCCCGCAGCGCCTCGATCTCGAAGCGATCAGCGATGGCCTGAAGGTCGCTCATCGGTTTCCTTCCTCGTCTGTGTGCTGGAACTACACGGTATGTGTACTTGATCTCAAGTATACGTACCGTGTAGTTTCCCCTCGAACTGGGTGACACAACGACGGAGGTCGCCAGTGACCGGTCCGATCGCCGTCCCGACGAACGCACGCAGCCGACGCACGCGCGCCGCCCTGCTCGCCGCGGCCCGGGCGCTGCTGGAGGAACACGGTCCGACGGCACTAACAATGGGCGCCACCGCCGAGCGGGCCGGAGTGTCGAGGCGTTCGGTCTACCTCCACTTCGCGACCAGGGCCGACCTACTGGTGGCGCTGTACGACCACGTGTACGAGGCCGAGGGGCTAGACGATTCCATTCGTCCGGTGCTGGCCGCGCCGGACCCAGTCGCCGCGCTGGACGAGTTCGCAGCCCACCTCGGCCGGATCCGCCCACGGGTCCGCGCGGTTGCGACAGCGATCCAACGGCAACGGCGTAGCGATCCCGACTTCGCCGCGCACTGGGACGTGGTCGCCCGCGACCAACGCCGGATCTGCCGCCATCTCATCAAGGCGCTCCACCGCGAGGGCTTGCTGGCGAACTCATGGACCATCGCCAGTGCCACCGACATGCTCTGGGCGCTGATGTCCAACGACCTCATGGAAGACCTGACGATCGACTGCGGCTGGTCCGTCAACAGATACGCGGACCACATGGCCACACTCATGCGAGCTGTGTTCGTCGCCGGAGCCACGCCAGGCCGTAGCTGAGGACAGAACTCGCTATCTGGCTCTGTGTATCAGCCGGCCTGGCCTGCCTCGGAGCAGGCGACCGAGGCCCGTCAACGGCCATCTCCGAAGCCCTCATCCCGGCGTTGGGTCGGCGCGGCCGGAAAGCCTACGACGAGGCAGGATGCCCGGCACACCCGCGGTCTGCGATGCCTCTGACCGGCGAGGGTCGGGGCCTACTCGTCACTGCCAGCCGGATCGCTCACGGTGGTCGCCCAGACCGAGCCGTTGCCCGGTCACCCAGCGCCGAACTACTCGGGGTCGCGGCATCGTTTCCGCCGCCGTGACGACCTGCTGCCGGAACGGGCGAGCAGGGTGGGCCCGCGCAGTGCGACCCAACACGAGACCTACGGCAGATCGGCGTAGACGCGGGGAATCGCCTGGGCGACCTCGTCGGTAAAGGATGTGAACGGTGTGGCCGCTATGGTCCGCTTGGCGCCGCGGCCGGTGTGCTTCCAGGCCCCCACGATCTGGCCGTCAGCCACCACGGTCGGCCGGAACATGCCGTTACCGACGATGTGTGTGGCGAACTGCGCCGGCAGCACCGCGCCCCGATCCTGGTAGCCCAGCACGAACTCGTCGAACCCCGGTAGCAGGAACACACCGCGCGCCTGGTCCCGGCAGGCGTCGAGCAGGTCGGGTGTCGCTGGGTCCATGAGGTACTCGGTGCCGTCGACCTCGACCCGGACCAGCCCGGGTCGAGCCAGGGCGAGCCCGGTTCGTGCGTCGGCCGCGACAAGTTTCGTCCATCTGATGAAGTCCTTGACGGTGGCCGGGCCGTGGCTGCGGAAGAAGCGCAAGGCCAACTCGCCGAGGGCCTCGTCGCGTTCAGGGTGCCTCGGGTCGGGGATCCACTCGTTGACCAGCACAACCATCTGCTCGCCGTCACACGTCGGACCGAAGCACAGGGTTCCGGTCTGCGCCAGATGCCACAGCATGTTGTACCCGCGCGGGGTGGTTACGGCCAGGCCAGCTGCGTCCCAGACCGCTAACAGATCACCGCGCGACAGTTGCCTGCCGCCCTCCAACGCGCCCACGGCCAGTTGCCGGGCCCGTTCGAGTGTGGGGCTGTCCAACCCGAGTGCGGCGCGGCGGGCGGCAGCGCCGGTGAGAACGCGCGGAGTCATCAGTGCCAGCATCCAGGGCAGGTCCTCGGCCACGACCAGGTGCAGGGTGCCGCGCATCGGCCAGGACCTGACGATCTGCCCGGCGTCGAACGCGGCCTCGACGCTCTGCCGGGTGTCTGAGGTGGTGCGCAGCGCCACCGAGGTGAGGGCCCCGTTGAGGTCCTGCGCCTGCAGCGCGGTCAGCCAGCCGACGGCGTCGGTCGAGGTGGCCATGCCGGGTCCGGCGATTCGCTGTGCCACCAGCCTGAGCAGAGCGATCTCGTGCGTGGTCGTCATCATGACCGGGTGAACGCCACACGGACGGTCGAAGGTGCCCGTCGCCGGCCGGTGTGGCCGCTCGCTCTCCTCCGGCAGTAGGAGATCATCCATCCTGATCCGCAGTGCTCCTGATCCGTGGCGAGCCGTTCGGCTCCGGGTGCCGTTCGGCTCCGGGGTGTGGCGGGTGTCAGGCATCTCTGGCACGCAGGGTCACATATCCGCCGGCGACGGCGAACGTTGCCCAGGCCCCGAGCACGGTGAGTGCGGTCCCTACGCCGTACGGGTCGGTGTTGTGGGTCATCAGCACTGTGCCGGCCACGTTGGGCAGGTAGCGGCCGGTGTCGCGCAGCCAGTCAACGCCGAACAGACCCATGATCTGCGGAAACGCCACGAGCAGCAGGATGACGGCGGTGACGGTGCCGGCGGCGCTGCGCAGGATGGTG
The DNA here is from genome assembly GCA_036565825.1 of Mycobacteriales bacterium. Classification (GTDB taxonomy): domain Bacteria; phylum Actinomycetota; class Actinomycetes; order Mycobacteriales; family DASULA01; genus DASULA01. Next base: position 1,060 of record DATCXL010000187.1, on the reverse strand, counting down.
CCGACGCCGATGGTGAAACACGCGAGTAGGGCCAGGTACGTTCCTACGCCCACCGCCGTCCGGCTGGCCTCAACGATGGTGAACTCGCCGTGGTCGCCCATGACCGGCGCGGCGACAACGGTCCCGAGGGTGGCGAGCAGCACCCCGGCGACAAAGGCGACGCCGGTGACGACCACGACCTTGCCGGCCAGCATCCGCCCGCGTACGGGCACACTCTGGAGTGTGGTCCGGATACTGCCGGTGGCGTACTCGCTGGTGATGGTGAGGGTGGCCAGTACCAAGATCGCGAGCTGGGCGAGTGTGATGGCGTAAACGGCGACGTGCGGCGCGGACTCGGTGACCTCGATGCCGTTCTTGCCGCTCGCGGCGGCCGACATCCCCAGGGCGGTGGAGGAACCTGCCGAGACAAGCACGGCCACGGCCAGGCTCCACCAGGTGGAGCGCACGGTCCACAACTTCGTCCACTCGAACGCGATGGCACCCCGCAGGCCGTCGCTGGCGGCCGCCCGGATCGGCGCGTCGAGTGTTGTTGTCTCTGACATGTTTGCTTTCACTGTCTCGTCGGCTGTCGCCGAGCGGGGGTGGACACCGCGTACTCGACGCTGGTCGCGGTCAGCTCCATGTATGCCTGCTCCAGGGACGCGCGCCGCGCACTGAGTTCGTGGATCGGCACGCGGTGCGCGAACGCGATGTCGCCGATTTGCTCCAGGGACGCGCCGACGACCATCAGTTGTCCGTCGACCTGCGACTGCACGCTCATACCTGCCCGGACGAGCTGCGCGGCCAGCTCGTCCGCCTGCGGGGTACGCACCCTGACCGCGTTCAGCGAGCTGCCGGCGATGACCTCGTTGATGGGTGCGTCGGCGATGAGCCTGCCGCGGCCGATGACCACCAGGTGGTCGGCGGTGTGCTGCATCTCGCTCATGAGGTGGCTGGACACCAACACGGTGCGGCCCTCGGCGGCCAACGACCGGATGAGCTGGCGTACCCACAGCACCCCGTCCGGGTCGAGTCCGTTGACCGGCTCGTCGAACAGAAGCACCTTCGGATCCCCGAGCAG
>DATCXL010000162.1:0-4065 GCA_036565825.1 Mycobacteriales bacterium | reverse complement strand
GTCGGCGGCGCCGGCATGCTGGTTGACGTGCTGACCTATGCGCTGCCCGTGGTCCCGGACCGCTGGCACGTCTACGTCAACGCAGCCTTGGTGGTGGCCGGTGTGGTGTCGGGCAGGGCCCTGGTCACCCCGGCGCGGGGCAGCGCGCTGCCGCCGATCGCTGGTGCGGGGCAGCTTCGGACCGCCGGACCGGAGACCACACCGACCGGGCAGGGCAACGTCCACGTGGTCCCGCCGGCCGCCGAACCACCGAGCACGCAGTGACCACGAACCCTGGCCGGACCGAACGCCGATCGGCATTCGTCTATGAAAGCGCCCGGCTACAGGCCATCGCGGTAGGCGCGCCGATCGTGCCGGAGCCATGGCAAGCCCGGGAGAACGAGTTCAGGGTGCAGTTCCGCCGGAAGATCGCCGAACTGTGCGACGCCCGGGAACTGCCGACCCCCGAGGAAGCGCACGACTCGTGGTGGAAGGCGTACGAGGACATGGGGTGGACGTACGGCCCCGTCCGCGACCGTAGCAAGAAGACGCACCCGGACATGGTTCCGTTCGGGGATCTTGAGCAGCGGGAGCAGGACAAGGATGCGGTGTTCTTGGCCCTGGTGCGGATCGCTCGTGACTGGATTCGCGAGTGACCGGCGAACCGCTCGACCTCGGCCATGGCGTCCGCGTGCGGTTCTTCGCGGACCCGGGCAGCGACGAACAGGTCGGGCTGATCTTCCTTCACCGCAGCCCGGCCGGTGACGAGTGCGATGGTGGCCCGATCCGCTTCGACATCCCGGCCAACGCCGACTGGCCGGCCGACCACCGCTGGCAGGTCCACTCCATGAACCCTCTCGACCTGTCCCCGTCACTGCTGTGCGGTAGGTGCGGCACGCACGGCTTCATTCGCGCCGGCCGGTGGGTACCGGCGTAGGACCCGAATTCGGGCCCGAAAACATGCCAGGAAATATGCCACCCCAAGGAGACGACACAGGATGAGCCAGACCCCGACCATCGGCCGGATCGTCCACTACCGCCTCAGCGCCCAGGACGCGGCGATCATCCGGGACAGGCGCGCCGCGACCGGAGCACACGGCAACCCGGCCCTCGAAGGCGACGTCTACCCGGCGGAGATCGTCCGCGTGTTCGGCCCGGCCGACAACCCGGACCGGGCCGTGAACCTTCAGGTCGGCCTCGACGGTGAGGACACCTACTGGGCCACGTCCAGGACGGAGGGGGACGGCCCGGGCACGTGGTTCTGGCCGCCGCGCGTCTGACCGGCAGTACCCTGGCGGCATGGCAGCACACGAGGAACTGGCCGGCCTGGGCGCCGCGCTCGCCGAGGCGCAGCGCCGCCGGTCTGAGGTCGTGAAGGCCGGGTTCGCTGAGCTGGCCGAGGTGCAGCGCCACCTGGGCGAGGCCTTCGCGCCGGCCGCCATCGCGCTGAACGCGGTACACCAGCAGGTCGCGCACGTGATGGCCAACACGGCACGGAGCGTGCTGGCCGCGCTGGACGCAGACCACCGCAACACCGACTGACCGCTGGTACCGTCCCGGCCAGGCCCCCCATCACCACGACGCCCCCGCTCTCCTGGCCCATCACGGGCACGGGAGAGCGGGGGCGTTTCGTGCGTCCGGGGTCAGTCAGTGGGCAGCCGGTCGACATCCCCGCCGTCGACGAGCCACACCCGCCCGTTGTGCTGCTGACAGTTGCCCTCCCACAGTTCCGACGCGGCCTGCTCCCGGATCTGGGCCACCGCGTCCCGGTCCAGTGGCCCGTCGTCGGGCAGGTACGGCATCGCCACCACCGGAATCAGCTCCCCGCGGATCGGGCAGCGCACCGTCCACAGAGTGGTCGCCGGTGCCCACTCCGCCCCGGCGGCACGCCATGCGGAGAGCACCTGGTGCTCGTAGGCATTGGCGGACTCCCGGCCCCACCGCGCAACCTTGTACACCACCCCGCCGATCAGCCAGCACTCCCGGGCCTCGCCCTGCCCGATCAGGTTCAGGCGCAGCGTGTTGTTCGCGTACTCCCATCCGCCGGCCGCCTCGGCCGCGTCGGCGACGTTCCCGATCACCGGTTCGTCGGAACCCATCGCTGCCCCCTCAGGCCAGGGCTTCGGCGACCATGCGGGCCAGGGCCTGCTCGTCGAGGACCTGGCGGCCCTGGTCGCGTCGGCTCGGCCGGTCCGAGCGGCCACCGGAGATCAGCGGCAGGTCCAACTCCTGATGGCCGGCCGTCACCTGCTCGTCCAGCCAGGCGGCGCCGGCGCGACGCAACCGGACCACCTCCTGGGTGGGCAGCAGCTCCCCGACGGTGCAGACATCCTGCTCGTCGGCGTACTTCGCCCTGACCCTGCCGACGACCACGTACAGGTCGTAGCCGTACCACCGTCCACGCGCCCGCGACCGGTCCATGTCGGTCGAGAAGTCGCACAGCACCACGGGCACCCCGCCGCGGGCCAGGTGCCAGGCACTGGTGCGGTCGTGCTCGGTGGCCCACCCCCGCGCCCACATCGCGCCCTCGACCCGCTGCCACACCGGCGGCTTGTTCCCCGCGCCGCGCAGGTACACAACCGGGGTCAACGCCGGCGCGACCGGCTCACCCCCGTCCGTGCCCCGGGCCAGGATCGCGTAGGCCCGCTGCCTGTTCGTCGTGCCCAGCGCCCGGGCGATCTGCGAGTAGGACAGCCCAGCCTCCCGGGCGTCCCGAACCACCTGCTCCTCGACGGCGGTCGCCGCCACCCGCGCGGCCTTCGCCGCGTCGATCCGCTGCGCCCACCCGTCCACGCCGATGTCTGTCGTCACTGTCGTCTCCTGTCTGCCGGGACCGCTCCCCCGGCTCGGTGGTGGTGCGCCAGGCCCCCACCATCCCCGAAGCGGGTGAGGACCTGGCACGGGGCTACACGGTGATGGTGATAACCCACCGGCCGGCCGCGTCCTTGGTCGCGGCGACCTTCCCGGTCTTGGCCCACCGCTGGACGGTCCGCACCGACACACCCAGCGCCGCGGCTGCCTGCCGGGTGGTCACCTCGGTGCCCTCCGGCTCGGGCAGCAGGGCATCAATCTCGGCCAGGCGGGCCAGCAGCCGCTCCCGCTCGGCCAGCAGCGCGTCGACGTCTGGGACGGTCTGGTCGACGATCTCGTAGCTGTCGGCGTCTTCCACCGACAGGGCCGCCCGGGGCAGGTCGCGGATCTCCAGGATCGCGTCACCCAGCTCGGCCTCGATCCGCGGGTTCGCCCGGCTGCCACCCCAGGAGGGCAGCGATCCGGAGACCACGACCACGCCGTCGGCCAGCTTGACCCGCTCGTCGCGGGACGGCCGCCAGCCGATGCGCCGCCCGGCGAAACGGATCTCCGCCTTGATCTGGTGGTAGGCCGGGTCGATCCGGACCGTCACCAGGTCGACGGCCGCCTCCGGGGTGCCGTCGGTGCCGAACACCTCGCGCGCCAGGCTCCGGACACGCTCCTCGTCACGCGAGTCGAACTTCCATGCCTTCCGCGCCCCGTCCCACCGGCCGCCGATCGCCCTGGCCGCGGGCGGCACGTCCGGGTTGTAGGGGCTGATCAGGTAGGTGATGGTGTCGATCGTCTCGACGCGGATGTCGTCCATGTGACTCTCCCAACTCGGGGTGAGGGGACCATCTCCCCTCTCGGTGTATGACCATCATACACATGATTGCGTGCCGTGCAACACCGGATGTAGCGTCTCCGAGTCCCGGTGACGCACCACCTGCTCCCCACACACGTGGGGATGTTCCGGCAGGCAGTGGGAACACGAAGTGCTCCCCGCGCACGCGGGGGTGAACCGGGCCTGTCGATCAGCCCACGCTGACCGACGACGATCCCCACGACCGTGGGGGTGAACCTGGGCTGTCGGTCAACCGGCGCTGAACCACAGCGGCCCCCGTACCTCTTCGGAGGACGGGGGCCGTTTCGTGTTTCTCGAGGTCAGTCGATCACGCCGGCGAGCCGGGCCAGCGGGCGTAGTTCCGCACTCGTTGCCGGAGTCTCCCGGGCTACCAGCTCCCTGATGGTTTCCCGTACCAGCGACGAGACCTGCACCTCTTCGCGTGACTCCTG
>DATCXL010000143.1:0-2326 GCA_036565825.1 Mycobacteriales bacterium | reverse complement strand
ACTGCCTGCCGGTGAACTCTAACCACGTGGCTGCGCGTCCCAGGCCGCCAGTACCGCCCGTTCCCGCTCCGCGCTCATGCCGATCTCATCGGCCCGTTCGTTGTCGACCAGGGCGCCGCCGGCGGCCATCCATGCCCAGGTGTCGGCAACAGTGTCGGACAGTGGGCGGCACACCAACCCGGCCGCCCGTGCCCGTGAACCGTCCACCCGCCACGTCCCCGGATAGGTCCGCCACAACGGCAATTCGGTCCACTGCCGCACACCCTGACGGAGCAGGAACTCGTCGGGCACCCACTCGAACTCGGGGTGGCCGCCCGACACCGCCGCGCAGACGGCCAGCATCGTTCCGAAGGTCGCATGCCCCGGGGGAGCGGTCACGTTGAACGCCCCGGCAGTCTCGGACGCGACGCAGTCCAACGCGAACGCGGCCACGTCCCGCACGTCCACCGGCTGAATCCACCGGTCGGGATCACCGGGTGCCAGCACCCGTCCGCCGGCGTGGGCACGCCGCAACCACCACGGAAGCCGCCCCACGTACTCACCCGGACCAAGAATCACCCCCGGCCGGAGCGCTGTCGTCCGGTCGGCACTGAACACCTCAAGAACAGCGCGTTCCGCGCCGGCCTTCTGAAACCCGTACTGCGTCGGGTACCCGCGCGGATCGTCCGCCCCGAACCCGGACCCCGCGTCTGGCGGGCACTCCAGTACCGGTGAGTCCTCCGACAGCGGCTCGACCGGCCACCCTTCATACACGCTCACCGTCGACACGAACACGCACCGGCCCACCACGCCCGCCAACGCACGTGCTGACGCCAACACCTCGACCGGTACGTAACCGGAGGTGTCGACCACCGCGTCCCACGGGCCAGCCGCCGATAATCGCCGTAGGTCCTCCGGCACGGTCCGATCACCGCGGATGGCTTCCACCCCGTCGGCGTCGGCACTAGACCGACCCCGGTTGAACGTCGTCACCTCCCAACCCCGGCCCAGCGCCCCCCGCACCACCGCACGTCCCAGAAACCACGTCCCGCCCAACACCAGAACCCGCATACCGACCATCGTCCGCGACGTTGTGCGTGAATGGATGTCCCGTTCAGCCGTTGACGGTCCGTTGTCGTTCCTCGGTTCGTCGGACCGCGCCAATCATCTCCGGCCGGGCCTGGTTGATGAACCTGCTGACGAGTGAGTCAGGCCCGTACCGCGAGATGATCTCGGCGAGCCGCTCCTCGACCGTGAGGCGTTGCCCGTCCGGCCCGGTGGTCAGGTCGCAGTAGGTCAGAGCGTCGGAGACAGTCGACTCCTCACGTGGGAACTCGGTCAGCAAGTCCTCGGCCAGGCCGCGCATCTCCGCCTCGATCACCGCACACGAGTGGTGCGCCACCAGCCCGCACAGCCGTCCGTCGGCGCCCTGACGTCTGAGGAACCGCGCCCCATCCAGGGGATGGAACCCTGCGTCCGCGAGCTCAGGCGCATACCCGATGTCATGCAGCCAAGCGGCAGCCACCAGCAGCTCCCCGTCTGCCCCAACGACAGCGGCGATTCGCTCAGCCTGACGTGCCACCCCCTGCACGTGCCGGAACCGCCGAGGCAGTCCCTCGGCCAGATGCTGCGTCGCAAGCTTGGACGCGTCCACGACCCGCACCACCCAGAAAGCCTACGGCCCGTAGCCCTGCCGGCCTGACCCGCCGAGTGCGAGCAGGTACAACAGACCGACGAGCGAACCAGAGCCAGCCATCTCGTCGCGAGCGACAAGTTCGCGTATCTGGTCGAGCGACAACCACTCGACCCGTGCTGCTTCCTCGTGGTCCGTGGGCTCGCCAACGTACTCCGCACCGCGCGAGAGGTACACCTCGTGCGGGGTGTCGACCATACCCGGCATGGGCTGGAATCCGGTGAGCAGCCGCATCGGACTGGTCGGACGCCAGCCCGTCTCCTCCAGCGTCTCCCGGGCGGCAGCGGCTGGCCCGTCCTCGCCCGCGTCGACGATGCCGCCGGGGAGTTCCCAACCAAACGAGTCGGTGACGAACCGGTGCCGCCACAGCATCAACACCCGCTCGGCATCATCGAGCACGATGGCCAACGCGACCCGCTGCAACCGCACCACGTGGTGCCAGAACCGACTCCCGTCCGGTGGTCCGATCTCCACCTGGACCAGCCGAACCCACGGGTTGTCATAGATCACCCGCTCGTCGAACACCCGAGTCCGCAACTCGTCATCCCCGGTGCTGGCGTCCATGTACAGAAGCGTACGAGGCTGGCTACGCCCTCCCGACCTTTCAGGCAGTTCGGGGTACGTGCCTGGAGGACAGTTCTCGTCTCTGCGTCT
>DATCXL010000112.1:0-16087 GCA_036565825.1 Mycobacteriales bacterium | reverse complement strand
CCCGCCCGGACTGACCCACCACGGCACCGGTCGGCCGCCCACCGAACGCTCCCCGCCGGGACATGCCGGTGTGCCCTGTGCGGTGAGGTTGGGGCCTTTCTTTGCCCTGCTCCGTTCTGGAGCAGGACAAGGGAGCTCAGTGGGGCTTATCCCGGTCGGCCCACGCCCAACCCCAAGGGTTTGTCGCGAACGCGGGTACCCATTGGTGTTACTGGTCGGTAGGGTGGCCGTGGTACCCAGCGTGCGCGGCGGTGGTGGGGCAGTTGGCCACCGCCGTGCACCTGGCCTTCGGGAGGCCCGGTGGTGTCGTACCCGCCCCCTGCCCTGATCTGGCGCGCGTCGGCGCTGAAGTCACGGTGGACCATGTCGGCGCGGGCTGTCGCGGCCGGGTCGGGTATCGCGGCTGACTCGCCCATCGATGGTCGCGGTGGTCAGCCGACGAGGGTCTTGACGGATGCGGTGAGTTCGGCGAGGCCCTTCTTGGCGTCGGCGAAGTACATGCTGGTCTTCGGGTTGGTGTAGAGCTCGTTGTCGATGCCGGCGTAACCGTGGCCCATCGACCGCTTGATCACGATCACGCTGCGGGCCTGGTCCACGTCCAGGATCGGCATCCCGGAGATGGCCGTGCCGGGCCGGCGCGCCGCCGGGTTGGTCACGTCGTTCGCCCCGATCACCAGCGCCACATCGGTGCGGGCGAACTCCGGGTTGACCTCGTCCATCTCCCTGAGTTGGGAGTACGGCACGTTCGCCTCGGCGAGCAGCACGTTCATGTGCCCGGGCATCCGGCCGGCGACCGGGTGGATGGCGTAGGAGACCTCCACCCCACGTGCCTCCAGCAGCGCGGCCAGTTCGTGCACCTCGTGCTGGGCGCGCGCCGCGGCCAGCCCGTAACCGGGCACGATGATCACCTTGCCGGCGTAGGCGAGTTGGATGGCCGCGTCGTCGGCGGTGGTGCTCCGCACCTGGCCGCCGCCCTGGGTCACCGCCGCGACGGCGTCTCCGGTGCCGAAGCCGCCGACAATGATGTTGCCGATGGACCGGTTCATCGCGTCGGCCATCAGCTTGGTCAGGATGGCCCCGGAGGCGCCGACCAGCGCGCCGGCGATGATCAGCATGGTGTTGTCGATCACGAAGCCGGCCATCGCCACCGCGGTGCCGGTGAAGGCGTTCAGTAGCGAGATGACCACCGGCATGTCTGCCCCGCCGATGGGCATCACCATGGTCACGCCCAGGATCAGCGCGGCCAGGATGATCACGACCAGCACCGCGACGCTGTCCCGACCGCTGAGCAGGTAGCCGGCCCCGGTCAGTACCAGTACCGCCAGGCCGGCGTTGACCACCCGCGCGGCCGGAAGGACGACAGGGCTGGAGGACACCACACCCTGCAACTTGCCGGCCGCGATCAGCGAACCGGAGAAGGTCACCGCACCGATCAACACGTCCAGCACGGTGGCCACCGTCGTGCGTGTTGGCACCCCGGCATCCAGGCCGGCCAGCCGAACGAAGTCGTGGATCGCCACCACGGCCGCGGCCCCACCGCCGACCGCGTTGAACATGCTGACCAGTTGCGGCATCGCGGTCATCCGCACCGTGCGCGCGCAGTACAGACCGACCACCGCCCCGGTCACCGCCCCGGCCAGCAGCACGATCCAACCGGTCGCGGTGGCGGTGCCCTGATGTACCACCAGGACGACGGTGGCGACGACACCGGCGGTCATCCCGGCTGCCGACACCCGGTTACCCCGCCGCGCGGTGGCCGGGGAGTTCATCAGGTGGAGCCCGATCACGAAACAGGTGGCCGCGCCCAGGTAGACCAACCGGGCGACAGTGTCGAAGGCACTCATCGCGGGCCCTCCGCCGTCCCGTCGGAGCCTCGTGGGCCCTTGGCCGGGGTGTGTTTGCGGAACATGTTCAGCATGCGGTCGGTCACCGCGTAGCCGCCGACCACATTGGCCGCGGCGAACGCGGTGGCCAGGAACGCGAGGACGTAACCGAGTGGGCTGTCCGCGGTGGTGGCGATCAGGATCGCGCCGGCCAGCACGATGCCGTGGATGGAGTTGGCCGCCGACATCAGCGGTGTGTGCAGCGTCGCGGGCACCTTGCTGATCACCTCGAAGCCGACCAGCAGGCTCAGCACGAAGATGGACAGGTCAGCCAGCAGTCCCGGGCTCATCGGGTTCACCTCCGAAGGCCGACGCCAGCAGCCTGGCCGTGGCGGGCGAGACGACCTGGCCGCCGTGGGTGATGACCACACCGGCCTGGATCTCGTCGGTCAGGTCGATGGTCAGGGCGCCGTCGTGGACCATGTGCAGCAGCAGGTTGCCGACGTTGCGGGCAAAGGCGGTCGACGCGGCGGTGGGCATGGTCGCCGGCAGGTTGTCGGCGCCCACCACGGTGACGCCGTTGTCGGTCACCGTGGTCTGACCGGGTAGGGACCCCTCGACGTTGCCGCCCAGCGGGCTCGACGCCGCGTCGACGATCACCGAACCGGGCGCCATCGCCTTGACCGCCTCGGCGGTGACCAGGATCGGGGGCCGTCGGCCGGGCACCTGGGCGGTGGTGATCACCGCATCGCAGGCGCCGATGTGCCCGTTGAGTTCCTCCTGCTGGGCCTGCTGTTCGTCCGGGGTGAGTGCCCGGGCATACCCGCCCTCACCGGCGGCGCCGGCCACCGATTCCAGCACCAGGAACGACGCGCCGAGTGACTCCGCCTCGGTGCGGGTCTCCGGTCGCACGTCATAGGCGGAGACGACCGCGCCCAACCGTCTGGCGGTACCGATGGCCTGTAGGCCGGCGACGCCGACCCCGAGCACCAGAACCCTGGCCGGCCGGGCCGTGCCGGCCGCGGTGATCAGCAGCGGGAAGTACCGCTCCAGCGTGTTGGCCGCGAGCAGGGCGGCCTTGTATCCGGCGATGTTGGCCTGGGAACTGAGCGCGTCCATGGACTGGGCTCGGCTCAGCGTGCGGGGTAGTCCATCGAGGCTGATCGCGGTGACCCCAAGTCCGGCCAGTGTCCGGGCGTACCCAGGGTCGGTCAGCGGGTGGAGCATGCCTATCAGCGCCTGGCCGGCGCGCAGTTCGCGCGCCCGTTCGACCGGGAGCCGGCCCACCGTCAGCACCACATCGGCCCGGGCGTGGATCTCCTCGACCGGCAGCACGGTCGCCCCGGCCTGGGCGTAGTCGTGGTCGGGGAACCAGGCGGCCTGGCCGGCACCGGTCTGCACCAGTACCTCCACGCCGACGGCGGTGAGCCTGCTCACCGCGTCGGGTACCAGAGCCACCCGACGTTCCCCTGGTGCGGTTTCCCTGATGACGGCCACCCGCACGGTCATGGGCGCGTTCCCGGCGTGAATCCTGGCATCGGATGGAACGGATCACCCGATGGTGGCGGGCCCGCTGAGGGTGGGACAGCCAGCGCCGACGGTTGGGATGCCAGGGTCACCATTCCCTCACTCATCTCCCCACTGATCGGGGCGACCGTACTCCGGCCGACTGCCGAGCCCCGGCAACTTCTCCGACTTGTCATATATGGGCGTGTTCTGCTTTCAAGCCGGCGGTCCGATCGCCTGATGACCACTAACAAGCAGGAACGGAATGATTGTCGCTTACCAGGTAATGAGGGAGCATATGGGGTGAAACACCCGCTCGGCGGCCGACGGCCCGTATCGATGCGAGGCCGGTCACGAGCCGACCGGGCAACGAGCCTGCGGAGGCGAGCGTGACAGACATCCGCCGTGGTGGTCGGCTCTCGACCGTGGTCACCGTGTTACTCGTCGCCGGAGTGCTGGCGGTGGCCCCGGCCGCCGCGGCCGACCCGGTGACCCCACAGCGGTACGCGCCGCTGATCTACCTACACCCCGACGACGTTGACCTACCGATGTCGGCGGCGTCCTTCGTCGCGCACTCCCGGCTACGCTGGTCACACGACGGAGGATGCCCGGACCACCAGTTGGCCGGCATCGGTGCGGTGGACGCCACGGCGCTCGGCGGTGGCGGCTACGCCCACCAGGAGGAGGACTCGTTCTGCCAGCACACCGGTGGACTTTGGGCGAGTTCCGCGCTCACCCGACCGCGGGGGTCGGGCGGCACTTCTGGGGGCGAGGGATTCTTCCTCGACCTGGACAACACGTTCCGCCCGGGCGAGGGAACCTCGGCGCCGATGTACTACGACTACCGGCCCGGTGCGTACGTGACGTACTGGTTCTTCTACGGCTTCGACGACGCGCCGACGGAGTTCGCCGACCACGAGGGCGACTGGGAACGGATCAGCCTGCGGCTGGATCCCGCTGACCAACCGACCACGGTGGCCTTCTTCCAACACAGTGGCTACTGCACTCTGTCCTGGACGGAGGTGACCCGCAGCGGAGACCATCCGGTCGGTTACAGCGCCCTGGGCACCCACGCCACCTACCCGACGCCCGGCACACACGGCCTGGACTCCGCCGCGGCCGGGCCAGGGTGGCTCGGCTCGAACCTGCTCAGTTCGGTGCGCGACCAGGGCTGGTACGGCTTCGGCGGGGCCTGGGGCGAGGTCGGCAACTACGAGCAGACGACCGGTCCACTGGGCCCGTCGGCTTTCAAGCCACCCACACCGGCGGACTGGTCCGGCCCGCACTGTTGAGGCGCCGGGCCTCCACGGATTTCGGGTTGGGGCCGACCACCGGCGGGATGCCGACCCGTATGCTGGGCCACACGCTCCGCGGCCCCGCGGCCGGATCGCGTGTCTGGTCGGTGCGTACAACCGACACCCGGTCAACGGTCGCGGCGCGGCCGGTTGGTGCCCGCCGGCTCGGCACGGGGCGAAGGTCGGGTGGGTCCGAGGAGATGTGTTGACCAGCGCACGCGCGACGGTCGTGATCGTCAACTACAACGGTGCCCACCTGCTCGAGGCCTGTCTGGACGCCCTGCGCCGGCAGAACCTGCCCGACACCGCCTACCGCACCGTGGTGGTCGACAACGCCTCCTCGGACGGTTCCAGGGCGCTGTTGGCCGACAGGTACCCGTGGGTCCGGGTGATCGCCAGCCCGGCCAACCTCGGTTTCGCCGGCGGCAACAACCTCGCGCTGCGAGAGGTGGACACCCCCTACGCGGTACTGCTCAACAACGACGCGGTGCCCGAACCGGACTGGTTGGGCACCCTGCTGGCGACGTTCGAGGAACCGGGCTGCGAGCGGCTGGCGGTGGTGACCGGCAAGGTGCTTTTTCTGCCACGGTTCGTCCGCCTGTGCTGGCAGTGTCCTGGGGCGGTGCTCGGGCGGTATGACCGCCGTGAGGTTGGTGCCCGGGTGCACCGGGTGGAGGTCGACGGCGTTCAGGTCACCGACAAGGTGCTCTGGGAGGACCTCGCCTACGGTCCGGAGGGGTCCGGTGACTGGCGGTTCCGGTGGACCCGGCCGGCAGGCAGCCTACTGATCCCGCTCCCGTCCTCGCAGACCCACGACCCGGACGAAACCCTGGACATCCCGGTCAGCATCCGGCTGTGGGTTTCCGCGCCGGCAGCGCGCGACGTCACCATCAGCGGGTCGAACTGTCACGTGGTCGCCACCGTGGGCGAACAGCCCGACCCGGTCGAACTGAAGGTGCCGGCCGGCACCAGGTGTCTGGACGTGGTCAACAACGCCGGGGGCATCGTGTTGCGGAACGGCTACGGAGCCGACCGCGGGTTCCAGCAGGTCGACGACGGGCGCTACGACCAACCGACCGAGGTCTTCACCGCCTGCGGCAACGGCATGGCGATCCGGGTCGAGGCCGGCCGCGAGGTTGGCTGGTTCGACGAGCGCTTCTTCCTGTACTACGAGGACACCGACCTGTCCTGGCGGCTGCGGTCTCGCGGCTGGTCGATCCGGTACCAGCCCCGGGCGGTGCTGCGGCACGTCCACTCGGCCAGCAGCCATGAATGGTCGCCGGTGTGGCGGTTCCACACCGAGCGCAACCGGCTGCTGATGCTCACCAAGAACGCCACCGGTGGGCTGGCCTGCGCGGCGGTGTTGCGCTACCCGTTGACGGCGGTGTCGATACTGGTGCGGTCGGCGCTGGGGTCGCTGCGGGCGCGGCGGCGGTTCGTGCCCGGTCCGCACCGGGTCCGGGTGCGGGTGATGGCCTCCTACCTACGGCTGCTCGGCCCCATGCTCGGGCAGCGGTTCCGGGAGGGCCGCTCGGCGAGGGTGCGCAGACGGGACCTGAAGGGTTGGCTGGCGACCGGGCGGTGATCCGGGCGATGAACTGGTTGGCACCGGGTCCTTGCCAGCTGTGTACCGAGGTGTGTGCCGGGCATGTGTGGTTGGGCCGTCGTCATAACTTAGTACGACGAGTCCGATAACATCACCCTCAGTCCGTCCGGACAGGGTGGGTGTCGCCCCACCGCGGGCGGCCTGGACGGTACGGGTTCCGCAGGCCGGTTGGTTGGAGTGTCAGATGTCCTTCGCCTCACCGATCTTCCTGTGGTACTTCATGCCCGCGTTGTTGCTGTCGTTATGGCTGTTGCCTCGGAGTGCGCGTAACCTTCTGGTGGCCACCTTCAGCCTCTTGTTCTATGCATGGGGCGGCAAGGCCTATACCTTCCTGCTATTTTCTGCGATCTTGGTCAACTACGCGGCCGGGCTTGCGATAGACCACGAGCGAATGCGTTCACGCTTCGGCCTCCGGCGACTGTTCCTGCTTGGCGCGATCTGCTGGGACCTCGGCGTTTTGGCCGTCTGGAAGTACGCCGGCTTCGCCAGTCGGCAGATTGACGCGTTGAGTTCGACGTTGGGACTGGGTCACACCGGTATCGTGCAACTCGCCCTCCCGATCGGCATCTCGTTCTTCACCTTCCACCACCTGTCCTACGTGGTGGACGTGTACCGGGGCACTCGTCCGGCGCAACGTAGTCCGTTGCAGTTCGTTGTCTACATCGCGATGTTCCCGCAGCTCATCGCCGGGCCGATCGTGCGCTACCACGAGATCGCGGAACAACTCGGTGACACCCGTCGGAATCGCTTGGAGGACTTCGCCGCCGGGTTCCCCCGGTTCGCCCTGGGTTTGGCCAAGAAGGTATTGATCGCCGACTCGGTGGCGCCGGTGGCCGATGCGGCGTTCGCGACCGGGGGTGGGATGTCCACCGGTACTGCGTGGCTGGGTGCCCTTGCCTACACGATGCAGATCTACTTCGACTTCTCGGGGTACTCGGACATGGCCATTGGTCTGGGGCGGATGCTTGGTTTCCGACTCCCGGAGAACTTCGATCGGCCGTACTCGGCGGCGACCATCACGGACTTCTGGCGACGGTGGCACATGTCGCTGTCGCGCTGGTTCCGGGACTACGTGTACATCCCGTTGGGCGGTAACCGGAACGGACGCCTGCGTACGTACCGAAATCTGGTAACCATCTTCGTGTTGTGTGGCTTCTGGCATGGTGCGAACTGGACCTTCTTGGCCTGGGGCCTGTACCACGGTGGGTTGTTGGTCATCGAGCGGGTGACCGGCTGGGGCCGGGTCCGCACCGGTGTCGCGCTGGTCGGTCAACGCGTGGTGACGTTCCTGCTGGTGGTGGTGGGTTGGGTGTTCTTCCGAGCACCCACGGTCACCGATGCCTTCCACATGCTGGGGCGGATGTTCGTGCCGTCCGGTGTCGGACTACCTGCCACGGTCAACGCGGCACTGACCAACCAGCGTGAGCTGACCTTCCTACTTTCCCTGTTGGTTGTGTTGCTACCCGCCTCGTTCGTGCTCGGAAAGGTGATCGAGGCTGGGAGGAGCAGAGGCGCCCTGGCCGCGAGGTTCGCGGTGATGGCAGTGGTTCCTTATGCCGGCGTCCTGGTCGCCGCGGGGACGTTCAGCCCGTTCCTCTACTACCAGTTCTGACGGGGTCACCATGAAGAGTGTTGACAAGCACCGGCAGACGACGACCGAGCAGGCCGTGGCGACACGGACACCGGGTCGTCCCCGACGGAGGGTGCCTCACGTTCGCCGGCCCGCCTCGTTCGTGCTGGCCGCGTTGTTCTTCTTCGGGCCGGCCGGAGCATACCTGGCGGGGGTGCGAGCGGCCCCGATCGAGAACCACCCCCTGCGCTCGTTTCCGGGGCTCTCCTCAGGCTGGGCCTTCTTCGAGCAGATGTCCGCGTGGTCGATCGACCACCTGCCGCTGCGGGGTGAGGCGGTACGGGCCAACGTGGCACTGAACGAGAGGATGTTCGGCGAGCCGCCGGCATATACCAGTGGAGACTCCGGCCCGATCGACGCGCAGGCGCTGGCACCGTCGGGCGTCCAGACCCAGCAGTCCGACCAGACGTACCCGCGCGTCATACAGGGCACCGATGGTTGGCTCTACTTCGGTGGAGACGTCAGCTCGCTCTGCCAACCGCAGATGTCGGTGTCAGAGGTGATGTCCCGGCTGGAGCGGCTGTCCACCGCCATCGAGCGCTCCGGCCGGAGGTTCGTCTTCACCGTGGCGCCAGACAAGAGTACGGTCTGGCCGAAGAATCTGCCGGCCAGCTACCTCGGCGAGGACTGTGCGACGGCCCGGAGGACGGCATTCTGGACCGCCGTACGGACTCATCCACCGACCGGTTACTTCGACGTGCGCGGACCCATCGAGGCCGTCCAACAGCGGACCGGACAGTCGTCGTACTGGAAGGAGGACACCCACTGGGGTCAGTACGCCGCGGCAACCTACGCCGAGCGGCTCGCCATGCGGGTCGATCCGACCGTGTTCAGAAGCCCTCCCGCGATCTCCTGCGGTGGCACGGCAACCCGACTCGGCGACCTCTCCGCGATTCTCGGGCGTCCGGAGACAGACACTATGGCCGCCTGTCAGATCGCCGTCGGCGATACGCCGATAACTGGCAGCTTCCCTGTGGTCCCCGGCAGTACCACACCGGACTTCGGGAGCGCACCGGTCAAGATTGACAACCGTTATGCGGCAAAAGTCGGGTTTTCTGGGGTGCGGGACCGGACGTTGCTGCTCGGCGACTCGTTCAGCAGCGCATCCCGGCCGTATCTGTTCCCGCTGTTCGAGGACCTGACCCTGCTGCAGAACCAGACGGCCGGCCAGAGCCCGTCGAGGGTGGCCGATGCCATTGTCAACAGCGACGTCGTCGCCTACGAGATCGTTGAGCGGACGGTCGCCGGTGGTCAGGACGCGTTCCTCGCCGAGCGAACGGTACAGGCCGTCGAGCGAGCGCTTCGAGCACACCCACTCCACCGCTGACGAGGATGGTTGTGAGGTACGCTCGTCCGGTTCGTGCCACGGTGGTCCCGCGCGGCACGGGTACGGCAGCAGTCACGTTCGGTGTGTGAGCGAAAGCAGGTCACGACGCGACGATGTCCCACGCTACAACCGACCTGTGGCGGTACCGCGGGCTTGTCAGCAACTTCGCTCGACGGGAGTTGAAGGCCAAGTACAAGGGCAGTGTGCTCGGTTGGGCATGGTCACTACTCAACCCGCTGGCGACTCTCGCCGTCTACGCCGTGATCTTCGGGTTCTTCCTGCGCTTCACCCCGACCACGGCTGGCAATGGTAAGGCGAACTTCGCGATCTCGCTGTTCACCGCCCTGGTGGTGTGGAACTTCTTCTTCGCGGTGACGACCGGAAGCATGTCCGCTCTTATCGGCGCCGGACCGTTGCTGCGGAAGATCTACTTCCCTCCGTTTGTGCCGGTGGCTGGTAACGCCGTCGGTACCCTGGTGCAGACCGGCATCGAGTTCGGCCTGCTGATGGTGGTCTACCTGCTGTGGGGCAACGTCGGCTGGACGATTATCTTCGTGCCACTACTACTGGTGCTGCTGGCCGCGTTCTCTTTCGGGATTGGCTTGGCCCTGGCCTTGCTCAACGCCCGTTTCAGGGATATGGCCTACATCGTGCAGGTCGTCCTCAACCTGCTCTTCTACTCTGCGCCGATCATCTATCCGATCGACTTCGTGCAGCAACGTTATGCCACAGATCCGTGGGCCAGGATCTACGAGTGGAATCCGCTCACCCGGTTTGTTGAGGCGTTCCGTGAGGCTCTGTATACCCTCCGTGTGCCCAGCGGAGGTTGGTTGCTCTACCTGGCCGGAGTCAGTCTGGGTGTGTTGGTTATTGGTTGGTGGTACTTCCAGCGTGGCGCGGCTGGGGTGAGCGAGGAGCTGTGAACGGGATCAACGGTGCGGTCGAACCAGCGGTCGTCGTCACCGACGTGGTCAAGCAGTTCAGGCTGTTCAAGGATCGACGCACAAACCTCAAGGAGGTCCTCACCCAGCGTCACCGTAGGAACAGGTACGACATGTTCACGGCGCTGAAGGGCGTGTCTCTGGACATCCCGCGCGGCTCCACGTTCGGGTTGATAGGACACAACGGGTCGGGTAAGTCGACGCTGCTCAAGCTCATCGCAGGAATCCACCAGCCGACCAGTGGCAGCATCGAGGCGCGTGGCCGCATCTCGGCACTGCTTGAGCTCGGCGCCGGGTTCCATCCGGAGTTGTCCGGGCGTGACAACGTGTACCTCAACGGCGCGATCCTCGGCATGGGCCGCAGGCAGATCGACGCCGCGATGGACCAGATCATCGAGTTCAGTGGTATCGAGGAGTTCATCGACACCCCGGTGAAGGTCTACTCCAGCGGTATGTACGTCCGGCTGGGATTCTCCATAGCAGTGAACCTGAACCCTGAGATCCTGGTGATCGACGAGATCGTGGCGGTTGGTGACGAGGAGTTCCAGCGACGTTGCTTCGACCATCTGCACGAGCTCCGTCGCAAGGGCGTGACGATCATCTTCGTGACGCACTCGATGGCACTGGTCCGGCAGTTGTGCGACCAGGTGGCCTGGCTGGACCACGGGACACTCCGATCGGTTGGTTCACACGGCGATGTGGTCGACGCCTACCTGGCGGAGGTGAACGCGGCCGAGTCCGAGCGCCTGGAGAACCAGAACGGCGACACGGCCGTGGAGAGCGGTAGATCCGGCACTGGCGAGGTGCGGGTGACCCGACTGGAGTACCTCGACGCCAACGGGGAGTCACGGCCGGTGGGAGTGGGCGGCGCGCCGCTGACGATCCGTATCCACTACGAGGTACGCGAGGCCGTGCCCACGGCGGTCTTCGGTCTGGGCTTCCACAGCGAGAACGGTGTACATATTGCCGGCCCCAACACGTTCACCGCGGGCGAGACGCCCTATCGGTTGGACGAGGACGGGTACATCGACTACCTCCTTGACCCGCTGCCGTTCGCGCCGGGCATCTATACCGTCGAGGTGGCGGTCACCGACGGTTCGTTGCACCACGTCTACGACTACCAGGGACGAGGCGCCGAACTGCGGGTACAGCCTGGCCAGGGCGCTGACATCATCGGGCTGATGACGATCAGCGGTCGCTGGCGGCATCCAGCTCGTGACAGGGAGGAAGCGCTGTGAGGGTCAATCTCGGCTGCGGGCAGGCCTACATGCCGGGTTGGGTCAACGTCGACGCGAGCCCTGAGGTCAAGGCCGATATCTACCTCGACGCACCCGAGTTCGTCCGGCAGTACGGTGATCAGGTCGCCGAGGTGTACATGGGGCACTTCCTCGAACATCTTCTCCCAGGTGACGCCCTTGCACTGTTGACCCTGCTGTGCGAGCGGCTTCCCAAGGACGCCACCGTGTCGGCGGTGACCCCGGACATCGCGGCGATCTGGCAGGCCTACCAGCAGGGTGAGGTGGACAACGACCAGCTCAACGCCTCTTTCATCTACTCCTACGTGCAGCCGTCCCGCCACGTCTGGTGTTACGACGAACCTTCACTGCTGGAGCTTTTCCGACGGGCCGGGTTCGCTGACCCGGAGCCGATCGACCCGCTGACGTGGCCACCGGTCTTCCACAAGGAGGGTCCAGAGTCCCGATGGCAGTGCGGAGTGCGGGCTTCCGCACTTGGCGCACGGCCAACCCGCCTCGGCTCGCCCCCGGAAGTGGTGCGGTTGACCTGGCCCGATGTCTTCGAACGAGAGACCGAGTCGGAAGGCGCGCCGCCGTGCACCCCGGAAGAACTGATGCTGCGCCGTATCCAGACTCTGCGGGACGGCCTGGCCATCGAGGCGGAGCGACGCGCTCGACTCGAACAGCCGGCCCCTCCCGTCGTTGGGCGTCGGACCGGTTCCGGAGCGACAGGCGATCGACGGTCGACACCACCGGCAGCTGAGCGCGCGGCCCGCGCCGGCAGGGCGGCCGGAGTGACCTCGATGACCAATCGAGCACGGATTCGTGAGGTGGCCAAACAGAAACTGCCCGTGGGTAGTCGTCGCCGCGAGGCGGCGAAGGCCGCACTGACCACCTACCGGGAGGCAGTCAGCTTCAAGCAGAACGTGCGTCGGGTCTGGCAGTCCCCGGGGTTGTTCGAGGGCAGGGAGCCGAAGTACGCGGAGTGGCTGCGGCTGCACCGTCCCACAGGCGAGGAACTGACGGCACAGACCGACTACGCGCGGCGCCTGGAACATCCGATGCGAGTGCATGTCGTGGTGTTGCCCGGCTCCGGCTCGCTGGACCGCACGGTGAAAAGTCTGACCGCTCAGAGCTGGCCACGCTGGACCGCGAGTGTCTGCACGGACCAGGAGGACCGATCATGGCCGGACGAGCGGATACGGACGGCCTCCCGGACAGCCACCCAGGTGGGTTCGCCGATCGCTGCGGCCAACCAGGCGGTCCTGGACACCGAAAGTGACTTCGTTATCGCGGTGCGGGCCGGCGACGCGCTGGCGCCCGACTGCATGTACCAGGTGGTTGGCGCGGCACGCCGGGACGCCCTGGTAGATCTGGTCACCTGGGACGACGACAGGTTCGGAGCTGATGGTCATCGCGGATGTCCACGGTTCCGATCGTTGACCTGGTCGCCGGAGACACTGCTGGGTGCCAACTACTTCGACCGTTCGTTCGCCATGCGACGGCGCCGGTATCTGGCGGCCGGTGGGCTACGTCCAGAGTACGGCAACGCGGTGTACTGGGAGTTGCTGCTGCGAGCTGGTCTCACTGACGAGCGGGTGGCTCACGTGGGCAGAGTGTTGTCCTCGGTCACAGATCGGCCGAGCACCGTAGGCGTCGACGGTGTGCGCGCTGTCCAGGAGCAGATTGAGCGGATGGGCTGGCCCGCTCGGGCCGAGGGCGACCGCGACATGGTCCGGGTGCGCTGGGAGTTGGCGGACCCCCCACACGTCACCGTGGTGATTCCGACCCGGCACAACCGCAGGATGCTGTCCACCTGTCTGCCGAGCTTGGCCCGCACCGACTACCCGTCGTTCGACGTGATCATCATCGACAACGGTGGCCATACACCAGAGAACGAGCAGTGGTACGTCGACAACGGTCACGGGTTGGATCTCGACGTCATCTGGTGGGACAAGGACTTCAACTATTCTGAGGTGAACAACGTCGCCGCAGCCAAGGCGCGCGGCGATGTTCTGGTTTTTCTCAACGATGACACCGAGCTTCTCGACACGGCCTGGATGACAGAGCTCGTCGGCTGGTCCACCCGGGATGGAATTGGTGTTGTGGGCCTACAGTTGGTGGGTCCAGACGACCGGTTGCAGCACGCCGGCGTGATTCTTGGTATGGGTGGCTTCGCTGACCATCTCTTCCAGGGTATGCGGCCGGGCGACGACAGTCTGTTCGGTTCGACCCGGTGGTATCGGAATACACTCGCAGTCACCGGGGCATGCCTGGCGGTCCGCCGCCAGCTGTTCGAGGAGATCGGTGGCTTCGACCAGCGGTTCGTGCTTTGTGGCAGCGATGTCGTACTCGGTCTGGACAGCGTACTGCGTCGAAAGCGCAATGTCTGTTCGCCGTATGCCCGGATACGGCATCTTGAGTCGGCCACGCGCGGTAGCAGCGCTGTGCCGCAGACGGACTTCTTCGCCAGCTACTGGCGGTACAATAGCTGGCTCTTCGGCGGCGACCCGTACTTCTCTCCGAACCTGTCGTTGTCCAGTAGGGTGCCAGCACTCCGCGCTCCAAACGAACCAACCACCGCCGAGCGCATCGGAGTGACCCTCAATCGTCGCTTCCAAGCCTTCCGTCAGGTCAACGACGAGGCCGAGGCGCAGATGTTGGCTTCGGTGTGTCGCGCGCTCCCGGTAGATGCTGCGGCGAATGCTGATCTGCATGTCCGCAACGCCGAACCGTTCACCGTGGAGACGGTCAACTGGTTCATCCCCGACGTGGACAGTCCGTTCTACGGTGGGATCAACACGGCACTGCGGATTGCCGACTATCTGGGGCGAAAGCACGGTGTGCGCAACCGGTTCGTCGTCTTCGGCGAGCCGAACGAGATGTTCATCCGGTCGGCGCTTGCGGCGGCGATGCCGTCACTCGCCGACTCTGAGATCGTTTTCTACCGACTGGACAGTCCAGCCAGCCTGGACGCTGTGCCATATGCCGACGTGTCGATTGCGACGCTGTGGGTGACGGCGTACTCTGTGGCGCACTTCGCACACACGAAGCGGAAGTTCTACCTGATCCAAGACTTCGAACCCGGGTTCTACCCGGCCGGAACCGCCTACGCGTTGGCCGAGGAGTCCTACAAGCTTGGCCTGTACGGCGTATGCAACACCGACAATTTGCTGCGGATCTATCGAGATGACTACGACGGTGCCGGCATGTCGTTCACGCCGGCCGTCGACCAGAGCGTCTTCCATGCGAGGTGGCGCCATGAGCGGACACCCGACGCTCCGGTAACAGTCTTCGTGTATGCGCGGCCAGGTCATCTGCGTAACTGCTGGGAAATGGCGGCGCCGGCGCTCGAGGAACTCAAGCGGCGGCTCGGCGACGGAGTGCGCATCGTCGCGGCTGGTGCCTGGGCGGTCGGTTCCGGTGCCGAGATGGATATCAAACGGCTGGGCCTGCTCGACTACCAGGCCACTGGTGAGTTGTATCGACACTGTGACGTCGGCATGGCTCTGACGGTGTCGAAGCACCCGTCCTACCTGCCGCTGGAACTGATGGCATGTGGAGTTCCGGTGGTCGCGTTCGACAATCCATGGGGTCACTGGATTCTGCGGGATGGCGAGAATGCGCTGTTGGCCAAGCGTACCGTTGACGGACTGGTGGACTGTCTTGAGCGGCTGTGCGTGAACCCGGGGCTGCGCAGTCGACTCGGTGCCCAGGCACTGGCCGACATTGCCGCCGGGCACTCCGACTGGGGCGCTGCGTTGGCTGGTATCTACCCATACCTGTGTGACCCCGAAGGGCACGCAGACGGAGTTGTGCGAGCGGCTGACCAGTGAGTCGGGTCCTGGTCATCATCGATGATGAGCTGGGACCGAAGATGGCTGGGCCAGCGATCAGGGCCATGCACATCGCACAGGAGTTGGCCGGTGGGCACGATGTGCGACTCGTGTCCACCAGCGGCTGCACCCTGGTCAGGCCTGGCCTGTCCTGTCAGCACGTTCCCTATCGTGGACTGCCAACTCATGCGGAATGGGCCGAGGTCGTGATTTTCCAGGGCTTCGTAATGGAGAAGGCGCCCTGGCTGCGGGACAGCGATCGCATCCTGGTAGTGGATCTGTATGACCCGATGCAGTTGGAACAACTCGCCATGGCAGGTGCGATCGACGACGCGCGCCGGACCGCCAATGTAAACAATACGGTACGAGTTCTCAACGAGCAGATGCTGCGCGGTGACTTCTTTCTCTGCGCGAGCGAGCAGCAGCGGAACTTCTGGTTGGGTGGCCTGGCCTCGGTCGGTCGGCTGAACGTGACGAACTTCGACGCGGATCCCTCAGCCCGTTCCCTCATCGCGGTCTGTCCGTTCGGACTGCCGGCGGAACCGCCGATGCGAACCGGACCGGCGATCAGGGGAGTGGTTCCGGGTATCGGCCTGGACGACGTGGTGATCCTGTGGGCGGGTGGCGTCTACAACTGGTTCGACCCGGTCACCCTGGTGCGGGCGATTGACCTGTTGCGGAGATCCCGCGGCGACGTTCGGCTGTACTTTCTCGGCATGGCGCATCCGAATCCCCAGCTACCGCAGATGCGGGCTGCGGCGGAGGCGGTGCAACTGTCGGATGCGCTCGGTCTTACCGGGAAGCACGTGTTCTTCAACGAAGGCTGGGTTCCGTACCAGGAGCGGCAGAACTATCTGCTCGACGCCGACGTCGGCGTGAGTACACACC
>DATCXL010000037.1:0-4593 GCA_036565825.1 Mycobacteriales bacterium | reverse complement strand
CGTGTTCGGCGAAGCCCCGGCGGGCCGCGTCCAGCACGGCCTGGCGGGTGTTGCCCGGGCCGCGGGGCCGGCCCCGGCGGCGGGGCGAGGCAACAGTTCCCGCTCCGCCGCGCGACCTCACGGGGTGCGCCGGCGCAGGGTGGCCGACCCGGCCACCAGCGCCAGCAGCGTGCATCCGGCCACGATGATTCCGTCCCGGAACATCACCGCGGTGACCGTGGCCGACAGCCTGGCCCCGTCGAGCGCGTCCACCGCGTAGGACAGCGGCATCACATCGCTGATCCAGCGCAGCCACCAGACCATCTGGTCCCGTGGGGTCAACAGCCCGCAGAGCAGTGTCTGGGGAAGCAGGAACGCCGGCATGAACTGCACGGCCTGGAACTCGGTGGAGGCGAACGCGGACAGGAACAGCCCGAGCGCCATGCCCAGCAGCGCGTTGGTCACCGCCAGTACCAGCACGGTTGCCTCCCCGCCGGCCACGTCCAGGCCGAGTGGGCCCAGGACGACCGCCGAGGCCAGGCTGGCCTGCACCAGAGCGACGGCACCGAAGGCAAGCGCGTAGCCGGCCAGCAGGTCGAACCTGTGCATCGGGGTGGTCAGCAGTCGTTCCAGCGTCCCGCTGGTGCGTTCCCGGACCATCGCCACCGAGGTGACCAGGAACATCACGATCAGCGGGAAGACGCCCAGCATCGGCAGCCCGACCCGGTCGAACACCTGAGGCGAGTCCTCGTAGACGTAGCGGAACAGCGTGAGCAGCACGCACGGCGCGACCAGCAGCATCACGATGGTGCGCGGGTCGTGGGCGAGTTGGCGGAGTACCCGCCGCGCGGTGGCCAGCGTCGCGCGCCCGCTCATCAGGTCCGCCCGTGCCGTGTCGGCGGCCGCATCCCGGTCTGTGGCGGCTCGGTCGGGGCGGGGTCGGATCGCTCGACCAGACGCAGGAAGGCCTCGTCCAGGTCCTCGGTGCCGGTGAGTCCCCGGATGGCCTGCGGGGTGTCGTCGGCCACCAGACGCCCCTGGCGCAACAACAGCAGCCGTTCACACCGCCCGGCCTCATCCATCACGTGACTGGACACCAGCAGGGTGGTGCCGCGACCGGCCAGTTCACCGAACAGGTTCCACAGGTCCCGACGCAGCACCGGGTCCAACCCGACGGTGGGCTCGTCGAGTACCAGCAACCTGGGCGGTCCAAGTAGCGCGCACGCCAGGGACACCCGGGCCCGCTGCCCGCCGGACAGGTGGCGGACCAGTGCGTCCCGCCGGTCGGTCAGGCCCACGTCGGCCAGCGCCGGGTCGGCGGCCGAGGCGCCCATGCCCTGCAACGCGGCGAAGTACCGGACGTTGTCGCGGACGGTCAGGTCGCCGTACACCGAGGGGGACTGGGACACGTAGCCGATCTGGTGTCGTAGCTCGGGCGACCCGGCCGGGCGGCCCAGTACCCGGATCGTCCCGGCGACGTTGGACTGCACTCCCACCACGCAGCGCATCACGGTGGTCTTCCCGCCGCCGCTGGGTCCGAGCAGGCCGGTGACCGAGCCTCGCGGTACCGCGAAGTCGAGTCCGTGCAGTACCTGGCGGCCGCCACGCCGAACCGCCAGTCCGTGTGCCTCCAGCGCGGCGTCCTGGCCGGACCCGCTGACCTGGCCGGCCAGGACGCTCCGGTCGGGTCGGTTGGGTTGGTCGGAAGCCATCGCGCCCTCCCAAATTAAATCCACGACTGTGGAATATAACTGTATCCCACCCTGGTGGTGCGTGACAGATCCCGCCGGGCGTACCGGTGGTGGCGCGGGCGGATGATCGTGACCCGCCCGGCCAGACGGCGCCGTGGACACCACGCACCAACGTTTGAGGCATGCTGCGGGACGGCGCAGGCCAGCGTCGTTACACCCGTTCGAGTGACGCTTCCTCATCCGGGCCCAAAAATCCTGCCGTCATGCGGGGGATGTGGGGACGGCGTGACATGTAAGGGAACGGAACTGGGATCGGTCCCCGGCGGCTTTGGCGTGGTCGCGGCAGGGCAGGCGGCACAGCCAGGCGTTGAGGAGGAATCGGCTGATGGAGATTTCCGGCGGCCACGTCTTGCCGGACAAGCCAGACGGCGACCTTCGTGTCGAGGCAGAGTTGGTGGCGAGGCTGGCCGAGAAGAAGTTCCAGGGTGTGTTGTGGGAGCGCTTCGCCAACGATCTGGCCATCGTCGGGTTACGGGTCATCGTGCCGTGGATCAGGACAAGACAAATCTTTCCCGAGTTGCGCAGGAAGGGAATCCGTTGCCGCGGCCCGGTCGGGATGAGCGAGGGGGACGCCGAAGATCTCGCGGCGGAGACGGTCGCGCGGGCGATCGATCCGTTCCGGGTCAAGATGCTGATGTCCGAACGATGGAACCCTCACGGCGGGGCCCGACTGAGCTCACTGTTCATCACGCAGTGCCTCTACCAGTTTCCCAACGCCTACCGAGACTGGATGAGAAGCAGGTTCGGCAGTCCTGAGGAACTGCCCGGGGACGAGAAGGTCGTTCGGGAAGCTGAGGAACTGGCACGCGACGACCCGATCCGGACGGAAACCGGACATGACCCGGAAGCCACTGTGATCGCCCGGGAGGAGTGGGAGGAACTGCTCGACCTGCTTCCCGACCGACTCCGGGGTGTGATCCAACTCGTCGTGCGGGGGTACTCGTTCCGGCAGGCCGCGGAACTACATGGCGAGGACCATGAGTCACTCCAGCGGCAGCTCTGGAGGCTCCGCCCCCGACTGCGGCAACTGCGCGAGCACCGCAGGAGCGAGGTGGACCCGTGAGACCAGCCGCGATCGGAAACCTGACTCTCACGCCAGACATCGTCGGAGACGATATGTACCAGAGGGAATTGGTCAGCTCGGATGAGCTTGACGAGTTCGAGCACCTGCTCGGCGCCTCGTCCCTGCGCAACGGCACACCCGTCGGCCCATCGCAGAACCCCTCCACCGAACTGGTCCGGCGCGTGGTCCACCGGGCCGAGATGCTGGCATGTAACCGCTACGCCGTGGGCATCGAGTTGCTGCCCCACCGGATGATCGGCGCGTTGGTCGACGAGTACGGCCGACGGCTGGCCGATCACCAACTGCCCCTGGACGACGCGAACGTTCCGACGGTGGTCGACGCGGCGGCGTCTTTGGTCGCATCTCTCCTGCGGAGCGTTCCAGGCGGGCACACGCTCCAGGATCGGGTGGCGGTCGGGTTCCAACTCGGTGGCCCGGTCGACACCGAGACCGGCACGGTTCTGTTCTTCCGTAAGGTGCCTCCAGATGCCGAACGGGTGGAACGCGGAATCAGATGGGAGGACTCCCAGCCGCTCGGCCGGCTGTTGGAGAGCGCCATCGGTCTACCAACCGTCGTCGAGAACGACAGCAACGCCTACGCGGTGTTCCAGCAGTGGTTCGGGGTGGGGCGCGAGGTCTCCCGGTTCGCGGTGGTACTGATCCGTGAGGGAGTGGGGGCAGCACTTTTCCTCGGTGGCCGGCTTTTCGACGGTCCGATGGAGCTGGGTAATCTCGTCGTCTTCCCGGAGAGCGGACGGATGTGCGACTGCGGGAACTTCGGCTGCCTGGAGACCACCGGCGGTACCTCCGGCATCCTCGACACCGTCCACACCTACACCGGTGAGCGTGTCGAGGGAGTGGTGGCCGCCGCCCGGATGGCCGAACGACCCGATGTGGGACCGAAGGCTCGCGATGCTTTCGCCGCGGCCGGCCATGCCAATGCCAAGGGGTTGGGTTTTCTGGTGAACCTGGCCCGCCCGCATCGGCTCGTCCTCTACGCGCCCGCGGTGATGGTCGACCCTGACCGTGCCGCCGGCCAGGCGTTCCTCGCCGGGGTTTGGAAGTTCCGCCACTACTGCCACGCGATCTACGGTGACAAGACGGAACTGGTGGTCGAGCCGCTGCGCCCGTTCGACGGATCCCACGGGGCGGCGCTGGTGGCGCTGGAGCGCTTCTACGGCATCAGACCACGCACCGCGGTCCAACGGTCGCGATGATCGTGCCCGGCGAGTGGACTCAGGACTCGGCTGATCACCCGGCTGATCACCCGGCTGACCATTCGGTGGACGGGCGATGGGCGATAGGTCTCGACATCGGCGGCACCAAGATCGCCGCAGGGGTCGTGGCGACCGACGGCCAGATCCTGCACCGCCAGGTGATCGCCACCCCGCCACGGGCGGACGCTGGGACCATTCGGCGGGTCGTTGCGGAACTGGCCAACCAGTTGCGGGAGCGACACCGCGGTGTGGCCGCGATCGGTGTTGGCGCCGCCGGGATGATCGACTGGCCCACCGGCCACGTCCGCTGGGCGCCGAACAACGGCTACCGCGACATACCACTCCAGCGGGTCCTCGCCGCCGACACCGGCCTTCCCACCATCGTGGAAAACGATGCGAACGCCGCCGCGTGGGCCGAAGCGCGGGTCGGAGCGGGGGCGGAGTACCGCGATGTGATCGTGCTCACCGTGGGCACCGGTGTCGGCGGGGGGTTCGTCCTGAACGGACGGTTACACCGGGGCCGGACCGGTATCGGCGGCGAGGTCGGTCACCTGCTGGTCGATCCGACCGGTGGGAGACGTTG
>DATCXL010000034.1:0-3639 GCA_036565825.1 Mycobacteriales bacterium | reverse complement strand
CCGCTGCTGTTGCGGCTCGGTCTACCCACCGCCGGAACCCTGGTCGTGGTGGCCACGGTGGTACCGGCGGTGGCCACCCTGGTCGCCGGCACGGTTGGATTCGGGGTGCTGTGGTTCACCCGCCTCCGCCGGCGCGGCTCGACCAAACTGGTGGCACGGGCGGCCGACGCTCCGTCGGGCCGGACCGCCGGCGCCGGGCCGGATCCCTTTGCCGTCTCCGGATCGGGGTCACCGGAGGCAGCGCTCCAGGCGGTTGAACCGGTGCTGATCCCGGCAGACCCGACGGCACCGCCCCCGGCATCTGCCGGGTCCGGCGCGTCGGGCGCGCGTGGTGGTCCGGCACCGCTGTTGTTGCTCTGCCCGTACCTGTTCCTGTTGCTCACCGCACTACCGGTGTTCCTGTTGCCGTGGTCGCGGACCTGGGTGAAGGAGCACCTGTTGCTGGGACCGGACTTCCCGGCCGTGCGGACCGGGCGGGGGTGGTCGGTGCCGGCGACCGACACGTTCAACCCGGTCGCGGTGGTTGGCCACCCAGGGTTCTACATCCTGCTCGCCTGCCTGCTCGGGTACCTGGTCTACCGCCGCACCGGGTTGCTTGGCCGGTCACGGGCCGGTGGCATCGTGGTGGCTTGGGCGCGCGGCCTGCCGGCCGCCTCGGCGGTCATCCTGTGCCTGACCTCGGTGGCCATGGTGATGTCCGACGCCGGGATGATCTCGGTACTGGCCCGGGGTACCGAGTCGGCAACCGGGCACGCGTTTCCGGCGCTGTCCCCGATACTCGGGGCACTCGGCTCGTCCATGACCGGGTCGACCGCGTCGTCCAACGCCCTGCTGGCCCCGTTCCAGGCTCAGGTGGCCGCCCTGTTGGGCCTCGACCCGACGGTGTTGGTGGGCGCGCAGACCGCCGGAGCGAACGTGGGTAACTCGCTGGCCCCGGTGGTCATCCTGATCGGACTGTCGGCGGTCGGCGCACCCGAGGAACTGCCTGCGGTGCTGCGGGC
Organism: Mycobacteriales bacterium; assembly: GCA_036565825.1. GTDB lineage: Bacteria > Actinomycetota > Actinomycetes > Mycobacteriales > DASULA01 > DASULA01. The sequence continues at coordinate 2,638 of DATCXL010000034.1, read as the reverse complement.
CTGCCTGCGGCCGGCCATGGTGCTGCTCGCCACGCTGGTCGTCGCGGTGCTGGTCACCCTGCTGGTCTGATCCGTGGCCGGAGGCTCGGCCCCGTTCCACGATGCTCTCCGCTTGCACTGTCACGTTCCCGGTGTGTGGTGGCTGAGGGGGGTGCGGGGTGGAGCGAAGCTCCCCCCGCAGAAGGCAACAGCACCATGCCCCCTGACCACGGGACTCCGGAGCCGGGGCTCTGCCCCGGTGAGGGCCTGGAACCAGTTACCTAGCCGAGATGGCGGACCACCACGCCGAGCACACGGTCGGCGGGGAAGTAGCCCCACTGCTTGGAGTCGTCGCTGGGATCACCGTCGCCGAGTACCACCAGCCTGCCGACAGGCACCCGGGTGGCGGCGTCAGCGCCCACCGCCGCGGCCACCGCACCGGGCACCGGGTCGCCGGCCACCGCCGCGACCCGTTTCAGGTACCAGTGCCGACCGGTCAGTGCTCCGTTCGGTGGGGGCAGCCGATCCCAGCCGTGGTGGGCTTCGGGCTGCTCGATCACCACCACCCGCCCGCGGCCGACCCGCCGACCGTTGCGGCGGAGCACCAGCACCCGGTCGCCCGACCGGTAGGTCGGCGCCATCGACAGTCCCTCGACGGTGACCAGCACCAGCGTCCTGCGGGCGGTGATGAGCAGGCCGGACGCCAGCACCGAGCCCGCCAGCACGACCAGTAAGGCGACGAGCATCTGCGGCCTTCCTTGTCCCGGAAACCGGCGGTGTGCACGGTCCGCAAAGCTTCGGTTACCCGAGCCTGGACCAAGCTTTCCGGCAAATCGAACCACTCATCGCTCCCTCACGTCATCACGGGTTAGCGGGCTTATCCCCGCCCTTCATGCCGCGATCAAGGGGGAACATGGTCAACAACAACGGAAGTCGCAGGGTCCGGACCAGCGCGCTCACCCGTGGTGAGATCGCAGCGGCAGCCTTACGGATGTTCGCCGAGGAGGGCCTGACTGGTCTCAGCATGCGGCGTCTGGGTAGTGAGCTGGGGGTGCACTACTCAACGCTGTACTGGCACATCTCGGATAAACGTGAGCTGCTGCGTCTGGTCCTCGACGCGGTGCTGGCCGACGTGCCGGCACCGAGTCCCGGCGCGGCCTGGCAGACCAGCCTTGCCGAACTGTTCTCGGGTCTGCGTACCGCGTTGCGCAGGCACCCGGGTGCGGCCGTGCTGGTGCTGGAACTGGGCATGCCCGGCCCGAACGCCACCGCGTTCGCGCGCGGTGCCCGGGACCTACTGGCCGGCGTCGGGTTGGACGAGCGTCGGGCTGAGTGGGCCTACCGGACCCTCATGCAGTACACCGCCGCTTCGGTACAGGAGGAGTCCGCCTCACCCTGGTCGGGAGTGGACAGGTTGGCAGGTGTCGACGATCGCGCGATGCGCCTGGCAGCCGTGCCGGCGCCTCGCGAGCCTGATCGCGCTGCTGCCGCCGCGGAGGCGGAGGCGCAGTTCGGCTACGGGCTGGACTGCCTGCTGCGCGGTATCTCCACGACGGCCTGACCCACCGGGCGGTGTGCGCCCCACGCGGCAGCCGGCCGGTTGCTCGCGGTAGGGCGGTCACGGGTGTCTCGGCCCCGGGGGCGAGCCCCGGCGCCAGCCTCGCGCTGGCCCTGCACGGAGCGCCCGTCAGGCGCGCGCCCAAACCGGTCAGGAGGACACGATTCTCGATCGGATATTACAGAACGTATTTGATATCAGCTGATTCTCTCAGGCTCCGTGGAGCGAAGCTTCCCCCCAGAGAAGTCAGCACAGCGCCGGGCCTCGTACCGCGTGACCCCGGAGCCGGGGCTCCGCCCGGGCGAGGGCCTGGGATCACCCGTGCAGGCGGTGGATTCCACGGTGCCTTCCGGCCGTGCTGCGTGCGTTGAGGGGGCCTGGAGAAGCAGCATCGAGGGAGTGTGGGCTCCCCCACGGGGGACAACACAGCACGTTGGCACCTTGTACCGCGAGCTCCGGGAGCCGGGGCTTCGCCCCGGCGAGGGCATGGCTGCAAACGAGCTAGCCGGCATCACCCGGGCGCAGCGACATCCGGCGCAACAACTGGGCGTTGACCGCCACCACGATGGTGGAGGCGCTCATCAGTATCGCGCCGACCTCCGGTGGCAGCACCACCCCGTAACGGGCCAGCACCCCGGCCGCGAGCGGCACGGCGACCACGTTGTAGCCGGCCGCCCAGGCCAGGTTCTGCCGCATCTTGTGGTAACTCCGGCGGGACAGTGCGATCGCCGACACCACGCCCCGAGGATCGTCGGAGGCGAGCACCACCCCGGCCGACTCGATCGCCACGTCGGTGCCCGCGCCGATGGCGACACCCACGTCGGCCCTGGCCAGCGCGGGCGCGTCGTTCACGCCGTCTCCGACCATCGCGACCCGGTGTCCGCGGGCCTGTAGCTCGGTCACCCTGGCGTCCTTGTCCGCCGGCAGTACCTCCGCGAAGACCTCGTCCACCCCCAGTTGCGCCGCCACGTGCTCGGCGACCGCGCGGGAGTCGCCGGTGACCATCGCCACCCGCACCCCGCGGGCGTGCAGGTCTTCGACGGCCTGTCGGGACTCCGGGCGCACCTCGTCGGCCAGGCCCACCGCACCGACCACCCGCCG
>DATCXL010000033.1:0-13810 GCA_036565825.1 Mycobacteriales bacterium | reverse complement strand
TGGGTCCGGGCAGAGTCGGAGCCGGCTCGACGGTGGTCGGCGGCGTGCTCGGGGGGGGCGAGGGCGGGGTGGACTGATCAGCCGGACCGGACGGGGTCGGGCTCGACGTCGCGGAACCGGTCGGCGTTTGGTTGAACCGCGGCCTGCTGCCCTCGATGTCCGTGTGGTCGGTCAACTCCTGCTGTGGCTGGTCGGCCAGCCACGCATCCATGAACGCCTTCCAGGTCTGCCCGGGCAGCCCGGCACCGAAGATGACCCTGTTGTCGGCGGTACGCAACGGTTCGTTGTGGTCGGTGCCCACCCAGACCGCGGTGCTGACCTGTGGGGTGAACCCGACCATCCAGGCGTCCTGGTTCTCCGGGGTCTCGCCGAGTTGCTGGGTACCGGTCTTCGACGCGGACGGGCGGTCGTCGGCGAGTTCGTCGTTCGACCACTGCGCGACCGGTTCCATCGAGTAGGTGACGTCATTGGCCACCCGTGGGTCGAGAACCCGGGTGGGCCGGTCCGGTGAGTCCCTGGTCTCGTCGTAGAGCACGTTGCCCCGCGAGTCAGTCACCTTCCGCACGAAGTGGGTGGGATGCGACACGCCACCGGAGGCGATCGTGGCGAAGCCGGTGGCCTGGTCGATCGGCCGTACCTCGTACCGACCGATCCCGATGCTGCCGTCGGTCACCCCGTTGACCTGCAGGGTCGGGCTGTCGTCGTCGGTACGCCGGTCCGGGATGCCCAGCCGGTGCGCCAGGGCGGCGACGTTGTCCGGGCCAACCTGGATCGCCATGTCGTAGAAGACGGTGTTGATGGACCGCTTCATCGCCTCCAACACGGTGCAGTTCGGGCACTGGGCGTCACCGGCGTTGTGCACCGACACGCCGGCGAACTCTCGCGGCGAACTGCCGTCGAAGCGGCTGTACACACTCACCCGGCCGACCTCGTCGAGGCTCCGACCGTCCAACGACTGCTCCAGCGCGGTGGCCAGCACGTAGGGCTTGAACGACGAGCCGGGGGCCCGCCAGGCCTGCGCGTAGTCGAACCCGGTCCCGCTCTGCCCGCCGTAGTAGGCCAGCACACCGCCGTCGGCCGGGTTGATCGCGACCAACGCCTGGCGCAGGTTGTCCGGTTGCCCGGCGAAGACCTGGTCCACCGCCGAGACGGCGGCTTCCTGGGCGCTTCGGTCGACGGTGGTGACCACCCGCAGGCCGGCCCGGTTCAGTTCACCCTCGTCGATGCCGAGCCGGACCAACTCCTCCCTGACCTGCTGCACTATGTATCCCCTGGGACCGGCGAGTTGGTTCTGCGGCCCGGTGTCGCGGGGCCGCACCGTGGGGAACGTCAGCGCGGCCCGGTCGGCTGACGACAGCCAGTGCTCGGAGACCATGCCGTCGAGGACGAACGCCCATCGCGCCCTGACCCGGTCGGGGTGGGTCTGCGGGTCATAGCGCGCCGGTGAACGGATGACGGCGGCGAGCACCGCGCCCTCGGCCACGGTGAGCGCGGAGACCGGCTTGCCGAAGTAGGTCTGGGAGGCGGCCTCGATGCCGTACGCGCCCCGGCCGAAGTAGATGGTGTTGAGGTACCACTCCAGGATCTGGTCCTTGCTGTACTGGCGGTCCAGCTTGATCGCGATGACCAGTTCCTTGAACTTGCGGGAGTAGGTGCGCTCCTGGGTCAGGTAGGCGTTCTTGACGTACTGCTGGGTGATCGTCGAGCCGCCCTGGGTGTCCTTGCCGCGCACGTTGTTCCACAGCGCGCGGGCGATCCCCTTCAGGTCGAAACCCGGGTCACGGTAGAAGCCGCGGTTCTCCGCGGCCAGTACCGCATACCGCACCGGAACGGGCACCTCGGACAGCCGGACCTCGGTCCGGTTCTCGGCGAACACCCGGGCCAACTCGGTCTTACCGTCGGAGTAGGTGAGCACCGAGGTCTGCGGGTTCACCACCTCGCCGGGCAGTGGGATCCGGGCGGCCGCATAGGCTCCGCCCAGGACCCCGGCGACCAGGACGAGCACGATGCCGCCACTGGCCAACGCGATCCAGCGTCGCCGTCGACGCTTTCGACCACCGCGGTGGCTGACCGGGGGTTCGCCGTCGTCGTCGGGCGACACGGTCGGGTCGGTCACGGAAGCGCACCTCCGTCCTGGTTTCTCGGGTAACCCGGACTGTCAAGATCGCCGAGATCATCCAGGTTACCCAAGTCACTCGGGGTCACACGGGGTCACTCAGGTCATTCGGCGGCAACGGCACCAGTTACGGCGCACCAGCCAGCAAATCGGATGACACCCGTGGACCAGTTGCCGTGCTGACCCTCGTTGTGGTGTCGATTCGACACCCAGAACCAGTACCCAGATCGGCAGCGGCCGTCACCGCAGGCACGACACAGCATCAGCACGGCCCGGCACCGGGTGGCTGTCACTCCCGAGCGGCCTCGCGCCTGACCCCGTCCTCGCGTAGCCCGTCCCGGCCCAGTACGTAGGACATCGCCAGGTGGTTCCACCCGCAGCTCTGACAGACCTCGACGACGTAGACGGTGAACTCGCCGAAGTCCATGGCCATCCTGGGCAGTTCGGAACCCGACTTGGCCTGTCCGCTCATGGCCTTGAGTTCGTCGCCGTAGACGTAGCTCACCAGGGTGAGGCGCTCCCGGCGGCACACCGGGCAGGTGACCCGAGACTGTTCGCCGTGGTACCGGGCGGCCCGCTGTAGATAGGGGTGCGCGTCGCACACGTCCATCACGGTGGCGCGGCCCGCGTAGAGGTCCGCGAGCAGCGCGCGGCGCTGCAACGCGTAGTCCACGACCGATCGGCGGGTCCTCACGCCGGAAAGGGTACGCCCGGATACAGCAACCGGCCCCGGGGCGGCGGGTTCACGCCTCGGGGCCGGTTTGTGACAGCGGGTATCCGATCAGCCGTCCTGGCTGAGGATCGCCTCCACCTCAAGTTCGATCCGAACCCGCTCGGCGACCACCATGCCGCCACCGTCCATCGGCAGGTTGATGTCGATGCCGAAGTCGTGGCGGTTGATCTCGGCGGTGGCCGAGAACCCGGACCGGGTGTTGCCGTAGGGGTCCTTGCTCACACCGGCGAACTCGGTGGACAACTCCACCGGCCTGGTCACACCGTGCAGGGTGAGCTCACCCTCGATGATGTACCGGTCTCCTGCCGGGCGGATGCCGGTGGACCGGTAGGTCATGGTGGGGTACTTCTCGACCTCGAAGAAGTCGGCCGACCGAATGTGGTTGTCACGCTGCTCGTTGCGGGTGCTCACCGAGTTCAGCGCGATGCTGGCCTCGACCGAGGAGGCCAGCACGTCGTCCGCGACGCGGAGGCTGCCCTCGAACTCGGTGAACGATCCGCGGACCTTCGACACCATCATGTGTCGGACGGTGAAGGAGACCTCGGAGTGGACCGGGTCAATGGTCCAGGTACCGGCGACCAGACCGGGAATCTGGACGGCTGCGTGCGTCATCACGGGCCTTTCTGTCTGCTTGAAAGGTTCAATGGGACTGACTCTAGCCCCAACTAGTTGACTGTTCAAATATTCCCCGTCCGCGTACCGTGTGTGCCATGGCAGACACCCCCTGGCTGTCCGACGCCGAGCAGGCCGCCTGGCGCGGTTTCCTGGAGGTGTGGCGGCTACTCATGGCGCAACTGGAGACCGAACTCCAGCGCGACCAGGGCCTCTCACACGCGGACTACCAGGTCCTGGTGCACCTGTCGGAGGCACCGGGGCGTCGGGTCAGGATGAGCGACCTGTCCGCCCAGGCACTACTGTCCCGCAGTCGACTCTCCCATCAGGTCCGGCGAATGGAGCAGGCAGGTCTGGTGCGTCGGGAGGGCTGTCCGACCGACCGGCGCGGCGCGTTCGCGGTGCTGACCGACCACGGTTGGCAGACCATCCAGGCCGCCGCGGCCGGCCACGTGCGGGCGGTGCGCCAGCACCTGTTCGACCACCTCTCCGAAGAACAGGTGGGCGAACTGCTCACCATGCTGGCTCCGGTGGCCGAACACCTGCGCACCACCGAGGCCGGCTCGCACTACCAGTCCCTGTGGCAGCGTACCTCCACCGCCGCCACGTCTGGATGTGCCGACCGGGCCGACACCGGCTGATCCCACCGCATCGACCGATCACGCTCCCCGGCGCCCGCCGCGGGTCCGCGCCATGTCCGCCGCCATGTCTGTCACCAGGTCTGCCGCGGCCACCTGTGGTTCTGGTGCCTGCCGCGGTACCTGTCACGACGCATCGACCCGACCGCCACGCCGGACCGACGGCGACGAGGTTGCCCTCAACAGCCATACGACGTATCGTCGCGACGTATCGTTCCGATACATCGGTGTGACACGTCATGGGAACGCGGAGGTGGGCATGCTGGAGTTCGCCATCCTCGGCCTACTCCACGAGTCACCCATGCACGGCTACGAACTACGCAAACGGCTCAACACGCTGCTTGGCACCTTTCGCGCGTTCTCCTACGGTTCGCTCTACCCGGCACTGCGCCGGATGCGGAACGTGGGCTGGATCAACGAGGACCCGGGGTCGGCCACGGCCGCTCCGGCGTTGACACCCAGACGCGGAAAGGTCGTCTACCGGCTGACCGCGGAGGGCAAGGAGCGGTTCGAGGACCTGCTCGCCGAGGTCGGCCCCGCCACCAGCGACGACGAACAGTTCGGCGTCCACTTCGCGTTCTTCTCCAAGACGTCCGCCGAGGTGCGGCTGCGCATCCTGGAGGGCCGGCGGATCCGGGTCGAGGAGAAGCGGGAGGGACTGCGGGCCGCGCTGGCCCGGACCCGCGAGCGGCTGGATCGCTACACCCTCGAACTACAGGAGCACGGACTCGACGCGGCCGACCGTGAGGTGCGCTGGCTCAACGAGCTCATCGCCCACGAGCGGGAGCACCCCGGTCCCACCGCGGAGCCGCACGGCAGCCGCCGGTCGGACACCCGGGAGGACCGGGCCCCGGCCACCGAGGCGGGCACCGAGGCGAACACCGAGCACACAACCAACGAATAGATCCAACGAAACCAAAACAAGGAGGACGCCCATGGGCTCCGTACGCGTCGCCATCGTCGGCGTCGGCAACTGTGCCGCGTCACTGGTGCAGGGCGTGGAGTACTACCGCGGCGCAGATGCGGACGCGCGCGTACCCGGCCTGATGCACGTGCAGTTCGGTGACTACCACGTCCGCGACGTCGAGTTCGTCGCCGCGTTCGACGTGGACGCCAAGAAGGTCGGCCGCGACCTGTCCGAGGCCATCGTCGCCAGCGAGAACAACACGATCAAGATCTGCGACGTGCCGCCACTGGACGTCACCGTGCAGCGTGGGCACACCTTCGACGGCCTCGGTGTGTACTACCGGGAGATCGTGCAGGAGTCCGACGACGAGCCGGTCGACGTGGTGCGGGTGCTGCGCGAGACGCAGGCCGACGTGCTGGTCAGCTACCTGCCGGTGGGTTCGGAGGATGCGGACAAGTTCTACGCGCAGTGCGCGCTGGACGCCGGTGTCGCGTTCGTGAACTGCCTGCCGGTGTTCATCGCCAGCCGGCCCGAGTGGGCGGGCAAGTTCGCCGAGGCGGGTCTGCCGATCATCGGTGACGACATCAAGTCGCAGGTCGGTGCGACCATCACGCACCGGGTGATGGCCAGGCTGTTCGAGGACCGCGGGGTGGAGCTGCTGCGCACCTACCAGCTCAACGTCGGCGGCAACATGGACTTCATGAACATGTTGGAGCGTAGTCGGCTGGTGTCCAAGAAGATCTCCAAGACCCAGTCGGTCACCTCCCAGATCCCGCACGAGATGGAGAAGGCCGCGGTCCACATCGGTCCGAGCGACCACGTGCCGTGGCTGGACGATCGCAAGCTGGCGTTCGTGCGGCTGGAGGGCCGGGCGTTCGGCGACGTACCGCTGAACCTGGAGTACAAGCTGGAGGTCTGGGACTCGCCGAACTCCGCCGGTGTGGTCATCGACGCGATCCGGGCAGCCAAGATCGCCAAGGACCGCGGCGTGGGCGGGCCGCTGCTGTCCCCGTCGTCGTACTTCATGAAGTCCCCGCCGGAGCAGTACTCCGACAGCGAGGCCCGGGACCGGGTCGAGCAGTTCATCCGCGGCGAGCTCGAGCGCTGAGCCCAGCCGAAGGCCGACCCGGCCTGACGGCCGTCAGAGCCTGACGGCTGACACGGCTGACACGGACACGCCGGTGGCCCGGACCTGACATGGGTCCGGGCCACCGGCGTGTCGGCATCCCGGCGGTCCACCCGCCCTACCGACCGGACGTTCGGTCGACAGCGGCGTTATGGTCCTTGTCGAGGTGAGGCCAATGACGTCCTCCATCGAGGAACTCATCGCCGGTTGGGACGGCGAGGCCGTGGTGTCGCACCATGATCGCGACCACGGCACGTGGATGTTCGTCGGGATACACAGCACCCGACTCGGCCCGGCGTGCGGCGGAACCCGCATGCGGGTCTACCCGACCCCCGCCGACGCGTTGCACGACGTGTTGCGACTGGCCGGCGGCATGACACTCAAGTGCGCGGCGGCCGGGCTGCCGACCGGCGGCGGCAAGGCCGTGCTGGCCGTACCCGAACTGCCCACCGGCGACCGCCGGCGCGACCTGCTACTGCGCTACGGCAGGTTGGTCGACCGGTTGGGCGGGACATATCGCACCGGGCCAGACATGAACACCACCGGCGCGGACATGGACGTACTGGGTGAGGTCACCGGGCACGCGTTCGGCCGCAGCCCCGGCAACGGCGGACGCGGCACCAGCGCACCGGACACCGCGGTCGGGGTGTGGCACGGCATCAGGGCATCGTGTGAGGCGGCCTTCGGTTCGGCCGACCTGGCCGGCCGAACCGTGCTGGTCCAGGGCGCCGGCGGAGTCGGTGGGGCACTGTGCGGGCTGCTGGCCGACGACGGCGCAAAGGTCATGGTCGCCGACCTGGACGCCGACCGGGTCACCGAACTCCAGCGCCAGCACGGCGTGGTGGCCGTCGACCCGGCCGAGGTGGTCGGCACCGAGTGCGACGTCTACGCGCCCTGCGCCACCGGTGCGGTGCTGTCCGCCGACACCATCCCGGCACTGCGCTGCCGGGTGGTGGCCGGCGCGGCGAACAACCAGCTCGCCACCCCGGCCGACGCCGAGCGGTGCGCGCAGGCCGGCATCCTGTACGCGCCGGACTTCGTGATCAACGCCGGTGGTGCGCTGCACCTGATCGGGTTGGAACTGTGCGGCTGGGACGACGCGACCCTGGCCGCCCGGCTGGCCGGGATCGGGGCCACCCTGACCGAGATCTACCGCCACGCCCGGGCCGAGGGGATCACCACCGAGGCGGCCGGGGAGGCGGTGGCTCGGGCTCGACTGGATGGTTGATTCCGGGCCCTGCCGAGGCCAAGCCCAAACCTCTTAAACAGGTCTTAAACCCGACATGACGGCGTGGCCAGACCTCCAACCACCGGACCACTCTGGGTGGGCCCAGGCGGATGAGGTGCAACAGATCGCCGCCTGAGCCCGCCCCGCACGACCACCGGGGCAGGGTGACGGTCTTCAGTTCTGTCGCGGGTCGGCCGGGTAGGTGGACAACAGCGCCACCCGGCCGCCCTGCCGGCGCAACACCAGTCGCCACAGATTCACCCCCGGATCGGTGAACACGTCCGAGGGATGGCCGGCCACCACCAACCAGGCTCCCTCGGCTATCTCGTCGGCGAGCTGTCCGGAGTCCCAGCCGGCGTAACCGGCGAAGATCCGTAGCTGGCTGAGCCGGCCGTCCAGGGTCGTCGGGTCGGCGTCCAGGTCGACCAACCCGACCGGGCCGGACACCGGAGTCCAGCGGTCCGGCCGCGCGCCCGGGGTGATCTCGACCAGGCACAGCGCCGCCCCGGTGTCCACCGGACCACCCAGGAACAGGGTGCGCGGTGGACAGGCATGTTCCTGCCATCGGGGCAGCACGTCCAGCAGTGCCACCTCGCTGGGCCGGTTCAGCACCACGCCCACCGTGCCCTCGTCGCGGTGGTGCAGGACGTAGATGACGGTACGGATGAAGTTCGGGTCACCGAGCAGCGGTGACGCGACGAGTAGCGAGCCGGGTTCGACCCCGGCGTCAGGGCGCAGAGTTGACATCCTCCCTGATCCTGCCGCACTCCCGGCCGGACCGGAACGGCCCACCCGCCACCGGTACCGCCGGGTCGCCCCGCCGCTCCCGCCCTACCGTCGTACCACCTGCTCCCTCCCACTACCGACCGTCACCAATCAGCCTCACTCGCGGCGCGCGGGAACGACCCGGCCGATAACCTGATCGGGTGCCCCACGCCGCGGTCCTGCGCGCTGTCCTGCACGCCAGACACTTTCGGCGGCTGTTCGGCACCCGGTTGGCCAGTCAGTGCGCGGACGGCGTCTTCCAGGCCAGCCTGGCCGGTGCCGTGCTGTTCAACCCCGAGCGCCAGGCCGACCCGGCCCAGGTCGCTGCCGGGTTGACCGTGCTGCTCCTGCCGTACTCGCTGGTGGGACCGTTCGCCGGTGTGCTGTTGGACCGGTGGAGTCGGCAACGGGTGTTGGTCACCGCGAACCTGATCCGGTGCGGGTTGGTCGCGCTGGTCGCGGCCGAGGTTGGCGCAGGTCTGGACGGGTTGGCGTTCTACGTCACGGCTCTGGTCACCATCTCGGTCAACCGGTTCTTCCTGTCCGCGCTGTCGGCGGCACTGCCGCACGTGGTGAGCACCGCGCAACTGGTCACCGCCAACTCGCTGTCGACCACCAGCGGCAGCGTGGCCGCGACCGTGGGCGGCGGACTGGCCCTGCTGGTCCGGGAGTTCGCCGGCTCGGACAACCATGGGTACGCGGTGGTGGCCGTCTGTTCTGCGATCCCGTACGCGGCCTCGGCGCTGACCGCGCGTGGTTTCGGCCGCGAGCAGCTCGGCCCGGACGAGGTGGAACGGAGTCGGCGGGAACGGCCGGCCGACGTACTACGTGGTCTGGTGCGTGGGGCCCGGCACGTCGCCGAGCGCCGACCGGCCGGGTACGCGTTGGCGGTGATGGGAGCGCACCGGTTCTGCTACGGGGTGTGGACCATCGCCACCCTGCTGCTGTACCGGAACCACTTCCACGACGAGGGGGTGTTCCACGCGGGCATCACCGGCCTGGGGCAGATCCTGGCGGTCACCGCGGTCGGTGCGCTGGTGGCCGCGGTGATCACCCCACCGGCGGCCCGGCAGGTCGGCAAGCCGGGATGGATCACCGGCATGCTGGTGCTCGCCTGCGTGACCCAGGTGGCCCTCGGGCTGCCCTTTCTGATGCAGACCCTGCTGCCCGGAGCGTTCCTGCTCGGGCTGGCCGCACAGGGCGCCAAGATCTGCGTCGACACGACGGTGCAGGAAACCGTGGACGACGAGTTTCGCGGCCGGGTGTTCTCGCTGTACGACACGCTGTTCAACATCATGTACGTGGCCGCGGCGGTGGTCGGGGCGATGGTGCTGCCGGCCAGCGGAAAGTCCTACCCGGTGCTGGTGGGGGTGGCACTCGGTTATGCCGCGGGGGCGCTGTGCTACGCCTCGGCGATCCGCCGGTGGGGTGGCCAACCAGCGGGTACAGGTCTTTCGACCGAGGCCTGACCCGCTCGGGTCGACAGTTCGTCCCGAACATGTTCGCCACGACCGGTGACTGACCGGTGTCCTCAGCCCTGATCGGACTCCCGCGCCGAGTCCTGTGTCGAGTCCTGTGTCGAGTCCTGACCGGGAACGGGGATGTTGTTCTGCCGGGCCCACCGGTACAACTCGGCCACCGCCTCGTCTCGGTCCAGATTGCCTTGCTCCATCCGGGCCGCGAGCAGGTGCCGGTAGGCCTGGCCGACCAACGGGCCGGGCTCCAACCCGAGCAGTTCCATGATCTCGTTACCGTTCAGATCGGGCCGGATGCGGTCCAGTTCCTCCTGGGCGCGCAGCGCCTCGATCCGTTCCTCCAACGCGTCATAGGTCTCGGCGAGGGCCTGCGCCCGCCGTCGGTTGCGAGTGGTGCAGTCCGACCGCACCAGCCTGTGCAGCCGGTCGAGCAACGGGCCGGCGTCGGTGACGTACCGGCGAACCGCCGAGTCGGTCCACTCCCCCCGACCGTATCCGTGGAAGCGCAGGTGCAGATACACCAGCCCACTGACGTCCTCGACCACGTCCCTGGAGTACCTGAGGGCCTTCAGCCGGCGGCGCGCCAACTTCGCCCCGACCACCTCGTGATGGTGGAACGACACTCCACCTGCCGGCTCGTGTCGACGGGTGGCCGGCTTGCCGATGTCATGCAGCAGCGCGGCCAACCGGAGCACCAGGTCCGGCCCGTCGGGACCCTCCAGGTCGATGGCCCGTTCCAGCACGGTCAGGGTGTGCGCGTAGACGTCCTTGTGCTGGTGGTGCTCGTCGATCTCCATCTTCAGCGCCGGCAGTTCGGGCAGCACCCGGTCGGCGAGTCCGGTCTGCACCATCAGTTCCAGACCGGCCCGGGGGAACTCGCCCAGCAGCAGCTTGGTCAGCTCGGCCTGGATCCGTTCCACCGTGATCCGCTCGATCTGGTCGGCCATGTCGCGCATGGACCCCACCACCTCGGGCACCGGTACCAGCCCGAGTTGGGAGACGAACCGGGCCGCCCGCATCATTCGCAGCGGGTCGTCGACGAAGGACTCCTCCGGGGTGGCCGGGGTACGCAGCACCCGGTCGGTCAGGTCCCGCAGCCCGCCGAACGGGTCGGTGAACCGGTGGTCAGGGACTGACAGTGCCATCGCGTTGACGGTGAAGTCACGGCGAGCCAGGTCATCGGTGAGTGAATTGCCATACGCAACAACCGGATTCCTACTGATTCGGTCATAACGGTCGGCACGATATGTGGTGATCTCACACTGGTAGCCGGCCTTCATCGCCCCTACCGTGCCGAAACTGATCCCGGTGGTCCAACACGCTTCGGCCCAACCCTCGAGCAGTTCCAGCACCCGCTCCGGTCGGGCGTCGGTGGTGAAGTCGAGATCGGCTCCCGGACGGCCGAGCAGCGCGTCGCGCACCGGTCCACCGACCAGGTGCAACTCGTGGCCGGCCGCGGCGAACCGGCGGCCGAGGTCGTCGGCGACCGGGGGGACCCCCAACAGCTTGGACACCGCCCTCCGCTGGGCTTGGGTCAACAGGGACTGGGACACGACGCGCGAGCCTACTGCCGTTTGACCACCGGGCCGCCCCGGGGCCGGGTGCGCCGGACCGGCGGACCGACCGGTCGGAGGTGGGTTCCCTTCCGGCGGCATTACGATCGGATCATGCCCCGATCCGGGTCGGCCCGTTCCCGACTACGCAGGGTCGAGGAGACCTCCGCGGGCGGTCTCGTCGTGGACGAGTCCGCGCCTGGGCCACGGGGAGCCCTGATCGGTCGTCGGAACCGCAGGGGTCGGATGCTGTGGTCGCTGCCGAAGGGTCACATCGAGTCTGGTGAGACCCCGGAGGCCGCCGCGATGCGGGAGGTCGCCGAGGAAACCGGTATAACGGGCCGAATCATAGCGAGATTGGGGACAATCGACTTCTGGTTCATCGCCGACGGGCGCAGGGTTCACAAGACCGTGCACCACTTCCTTCTGCGCGCAGAAGGAGGCAGACTCTCCGACGCCGACATCGAGGTGGCGGCGGTCGCCTGGGTTCCGCTCGACGAACTGCGAGACCGGTTGGCCCACAACGACGAACGCGAACTGGTGACCCGGGTCCGGGAACTACTGGCCGAGACCGCCCGACCCGGTCGGTGACCGTACGCGTCCACCCACGTGATAGAGAAGGCCGATGAGCGCAGCCGCCCCAAACGAGCGACGCTCGTACCCGAAGGCAGTCGAGGGCGGCACCGGGACCCGAAGGTCTCCGGGTCCGGCGCGGACGCCGGGCCCGGACCGCGACGGGAACCCGCTCGGAGAACCGGCGTACACACGCGGAGCGTGGAGGCGAGCGACGATGACCGGTGCCGACGCGGAGACGCGAAGGCGGACCAGATTCGGTGTGTGCGGGTGACCAGTCGAAAACACACACCGAGCGTGCTCCGGCCGTTCGTCGCGGTCGTCGGGATCGGTGTCCTCACCGGGCTGGTCACACCGTTCATGCCGGCCGCGTCCGCCTCGCCGGGATCGGCCGCAGCGCAGCCGGTGACCGCCGAACCCGGTGTGCGGGTGAGCGTGGAGGCGATGAGTCCACGCGACCTCACCTCGCAGCACCAACCGACGGTCCTGTCCATGTCGGGGCACCTCACCAACACCAGTTCGGTGCGGCTGGAGTCGATGCGCGTGCGGGTACAGCGCGGCCCGGTCATCGGCACCCGCAGCGAGTTGCGCCAGACCGACGACGCCACCGCGACCTTCCCGGTGGTCCGATCCTGCCAGTGGCAGACGACCGACCTGCCGCACGGCCTGGCCCCCGGTGCCAGCACCCCGTTCAGCTACCACTGCGACATAGGCACCCTGGGCATGACCCTGATCGGGATCTACCCGCTGACCCTGCGGGTCCAGGCCAACCTGGCCGACGACCCGGGGTTCCAACCGGTCGGCGAGGTGCGCAGTTACCTTCCCTCGTTCCCGGACGGGGTCACCGCACGCACCCGGGTGAACTGGCTGTGGCCGCTGGTCGACCGGCCGCACCGGCTCACCAGGAGCGACCGGTTCCTCGACGACAGCCTTGCCACCTCGGTGTCACCCGGCGGCCGGCTCGACCGGATGTTGTCACTGGCCGAACACGCACCAAAAGGGGTGCAGCTCACCCTGGTCGTCGATCCGGCGCTGATCGACGCCCTGGACCAGATGGCGCACGGCTACCAGGTACGGGCCGGGTCACACTGGGTGCCCGGTCGGCACGGCCCGGCAGCCACCGGGTGGCTGGACCGGCTCCGAACGGCCGTTACCCGATACCAGGTGGTGGCCCTTCCCTACGGTGATCCCGACGTGGTCGCGCTGACCCGCGTCGGCCTGGCCGACATGGCCCAGGTCACCCGGGACGACCAGAAGTTGATCAGCGACCGACTGGGCGTGGATCCCATCACCACACTGGCCTGGCCCCCCGACGGGGCACTTACCCCCGAGGCGCTCACCGCGCTGACCAGGCAGGGATCCCAGGCTGTGGTGCTCGACTCCTCGGCACTACCCGGTGAGCCGCTGACCGGACCGACTCCCGGTGCGGTCACCAGGTTGCACAGCCCCGGCGGAACCCAGGCGGTGGCGCTGGTACCCGACCACGACGTCTCGGCCATCGTGCGGGGCTCGCGGAACTACCCGGCCGGCCCGCGGCTGGCCGAACAGCGCTACCTGGCCGAACTCGCCATGATCACCGCCGAGGCGCCGTCGCGGGGCCGCGAGTTGCTCGTGCTGCCACCACGCCGGTGGGATCCCGACCCGGTCTCGGCCGCGGCCATGCTCTCCGACACGACCACCGTGTCCTGGCTGGCGGCCGGGTCCGCCGCCGAGTTGGCGCACCATCTGCCCGACGTCGACCGCGGTCCGCTGGTCTATCCGGCCACGGCCAGGCAGGCCGAACTTCCCCGCTCGCTGGTCACCGACCTGGCCACGGCCCGCACCCAGATCGAGGACTTCGGGTCGGCGCTGCTGGACCGCCAGGCGGCCAACGACATCGTCGAACCGTACGTCCGGGCACTTCGCCGGGCGGCGTCGGCGGCCGGGCGGGGTGACCGGGCCGCCTCGCGGTACGTCGCGGACCTGCGCGACCAGTTGGCGGAGCTTCGGTCCGGCGTGCACATCGTCAGGCCGTCCGGCAGCGGGGTGTACGTGCTCGCGTCCTCCAACAGTCCGCTCTTCCTCACCGTGGCGAACCGGCTGGG
>DATCXL010000867.1:0-2522 GCA_036565825.1 Mycobacteriales bacterium | reverse complement strand
ACCGTCGATGGCGGACAGTTCACCGATCACGTCCCCGGGCACCCGGATGGCCAGGATTCGCTGGCACCCGTTCGACCCGGTAGCCAACACCTTCACCCGGCCGCGGAGCAACACGAACGCTGATCCTGCCGGTTCGCCCTCGTGCAGCATCTCGGTACCACGAGGGTGATCGACGCGCCTTCCCGCACTCGCCAGCATGGTGCGCCCGAAATCGTCCAACAGATCCCACAGACGATGGTTTGCCGGGTGGACAGGCATGATGGCGGCCTCCGCTCACTGTGGGGTCCGCTTATTGTGTCGTGTCGATCAGGTGAGATCACTGGTTGTGGGTCAGGTGACGCAGACGGGATGAGCGATCGTTTGCCACCGTCGCCGTGGACAGGTTGTCGGCGTCAACGAGCGCGGTGAGCGGCACCGGCCGTCGGCGAACTCCTGTGCCACGAGGAGTGCCATGCTCAGGGCGACCCCCACCTACCGGACGATGCTTGCCGTCGACATCGAACAGTCCGCCGGGCGCGGCGACGTCGCCCTGCTGGGTAACCGCGATGTCCTGTCCACCGCGCTGCGTGAGTCCTGTGCCGAAAGCGGTGTCGACTGGGACGGGTGTCATCACGACGACATCGGCGACGGGATACGACTGATCGCCGGGCCGGAGGTTCCCAAGACGCGGTTCGTCCACCCGTTGATGTACAGCCTGGCGGCGCGGCTGCGCGCCCACAATCGGACCGCTGGAAAGTTGACCACGATCCGGGTTCGGGCCGCGCTGCACGCCGGGGACGTGCACCTGAGCGACGGCGGGTTCGCCGGTGGGTCACTGGAGGAACTGGCCCGGCTGCTGGACGCGCCCCCGCTGAGAGATTCGCTGCACCGTGCACACAGCTCGACGACCGTGGCCCTGATCGTGTCCGACCACTTCCACAACGCGGTGGTGCGGCATGGGTACGTCGGCATCGACCCGGAGTCGTACCGGCAGGTGAACTTCACGGTGAAGAGAACGAACCTGACCGCCTGGCTGCACCTTCCCAACGGGGGGCTGGCGCCGGCCGCCATCGGCGCCGACGGCAGCCAGGGGTCGACCGCCGCGTCACCTGCGCCGCAACCCACGCCGCCCCGGTACGCCGACAGCAGCGGTGCCCAGGGGATTGTCATCCATCACGCGACGAACCTGGCCCTGGGTAACGCGCGTGTCGGGGAGCAGATCGGCCAGATCGGTCAGCGGATCGACCACGTGGTGGGCAACGTCCACGTTGGGGCACCGACCTCGTCGGCCGACGGACTGCACGCCCAGATCGCCGAGATCCGTCGCCTGCTGGTTGACCTGCGCCGCGACGGTCGAGTCGACGAGGACACCTTCACCGAGGCCCAGACCGAACTCCGGCGTGCCGAGGAGTACGCGGCATCCCCCGAACCGGAGAGTCGGAAGAAGCTCGTGGTCGCGATGAAGAAGCTGAAGGGCCTGGTCGAGGAGGTCACCGACCTGGCGGCAAAGGTGGCAGCGGTGATCTCGGCCGCCCGGGGCGCGTGATGACCGGCAACGGCGCGTTCGCGGCCCGTTGGCCCCAGAGCGTCGAGGGGACCAATGTCGCGGCTGGCAATTCCTACGTCGACACTCAGATCGGCTACGTCAACCGTCAAACCATCGTTCACGTCGATCGCCACACCTACGTGAGCCGCGACGACAGCCCAGCGGAGACGTTCCGGATCGCGAGGAACCACCTGGCAGGCGGGGGTCCGCAGTATGCCGAGGAGTTGATCGCCGGCGCTGTCGCACGCGACCCGGACTTCTTCTCTCCTGAGGTCGCTTATCACTGGGCGCTGGCAATGCTGAGCGGTAGGTCGATCGAGGATCTGGACGACGACAGGTTCAAGACGCTTTGGTCCTGTTTCCACCGAGCCAGGGAGCACACCCGTGACCAGTGGCGCGACGCACTGGATGTGGTGGAGAAGTTGCTGGGGTGCCTAGAAGCGCAGGAGGAACACGATGGTCGATTCGACCAGGTCCGTTTCGACCGCGCGTCGACCTGTTTGGCACGGCTTCCCGGCGAGCGCCAGGAGGAGATCGCTCGACACCTCCAGACGCTGCTGGCGGGCGCCGGCGAGGACCGGGCGGACGCCGTTCTGCAGGCGCAGGTCATCGAACATCGGATGGGCCGGGACCGAATGCGCCGGGTTCCGAAGTTCTTCGAACCGGTCCCGGCGGCACCGAGGAAGCGCGTCATCACCCGGGCACCGTGCGATCGGGAGATTGCGCTGTCGATTGTGGGTGCGGCGGTGGGCATCTTCGGTGCCGCGTTGGCCCTGGTCACGATGGTGGCGGCGAGTCCGGCCTGGACAGTCGCCGTGGTGGTCCTGTGCGGAGGCGGAGGCATCGTGCTGGTGTGGTACGGCCGTGAGTACCGGTACCTGGACCGGCGCCGAACGGAGAGGCAGCAGGCAATCAGCGGGTCGGACGCGGTCAGCCGCACAGCTTCGCCGGTCGGCGCGGGGTCGGAGCGGTTCGCGACCAGGATCAAGGAGTTTGT
>DATCXL010000767.1:0-2779 GCA_036565825.1 Mycobacteriales bacterium | reverse complement strand
ATCTGGTTGGTGTTGTAGAGGAGTGTGGCTGGGTCGCCTGCCAGGACGCCACCCAGTGACGTCCATCCTGACCAGCCGGTGGTGGGGGTGTATTGCCGTTGGTAGATGGCGCCGTTGGTGGCTCGGGCGAAGATGTGGATCTGGTTGGTGTTGTAGAGGAGTGTGGCTGGGTCGCCTGCGAGCACGCCACCCAGTGACGTCCATCCTGACCAGCCGGTATCCATCTGGTAGTCGGTCTGGTAGATCTGGTTGTTGGCCGCCCTGACGAACAGATGGATGTTCCCGTTCTCCACCACTGCCGACGGCTTGCTGGCGATGGTGATGCCGGGGTGGGGAATCCAGGTCGACCATCCGGTCGTGGGTTGGTAGACAGTTTCAAGTAGCTCGCCGGTGGCGCCCTGGGCGAACAGGTGGATCTGGTCACCGACGACGACCGGGATCGGGTCCTCCACCGCGGGGAACGGTGCGGGTGGTCCACCCGCCGACACGTCGAGGACGTTGCTGTCGATATTGATCGTGACGCCGCCGTACGTCTCATCATGCCCGCCGGTGTACTGCTTCATCCTCTGGTGATCTGACCAGACATCGTCAGAGAACGCCTTGTCCGACAGTGTCGTGATGCCGTCCCACCGTGCGAACCAGATGAAATCCGGTGGTACGACCGAGGTGGAGTGGTACACGGCCGCCAGATCCACGGCCCCGCCAAAAGCGGTGGCATACACCCCGGACGCGTAGCCGCGCTGGTGCAGGCGTTGGGTCCACCCGTTGAGAAACGAGACCACCGCGCTTGAGCAGCCCGACTCGTCCGGGTAGTGCTCCATGTCGTTGTAGAGCGCGCTGCCGGGACTGATGCCCACGGCCTGGGCCCTGGTCGCCGCATCGTCGGCAGCCGCCCGTCCCTGGGTCCAGGCCGACCCGGGACTGATGGTCTGTCCGACTCCGCTGCAGGGTGCCTGCAGGCCGACGTAGATCGGAACTATCTTCCATCCACGTGACGCCTGGGTACTCACCCAGGAGTCGGTCAGGTTTGGCTGTGCGCAGGCGCGGTTCACCCCGCCGATGTAGACCCCGACGGCCCGATACGGCGAGGCCAGCCAAGCTTGGAGTGTGGCCGACGACGGTGCGGTGCAGGCATCGAATCCCTTACCGGAGAACGTTCCCGGAGCGACTGCCGACGAGCTGACCGACATGGTCGAGAGGCTTGACGAGCCGATCGTTGATGAACCCGTCGTCGACGAACCGGTCGTCGAGGATCTGGTCCCTGACGGGCTCAGCGTGGTGCCCGACGACGACTGATCAGCCGACTGCGTGGTGGGTTCGGCGTTGTCGACCAGGGTGGCGCCCGCGAGTATCCCGGTCAGCGTGGGGAGGTCGGTGCCCCAGGATGCCGTGACAAGCACCCCGGCCCGGTCGGCCGCCACGGTCACCTCCTGACTGGCCGACCGTGGTGGCACGGATATCGCCACGCCCTCCGGCGCAGGGTGCACGGTGTCGGCGGTGACCCGCGGCTGAGACGACTGGTCCAGCAGTTCCAACAGGAGTGCTTCTGTCCGCCCCACCAGGTGGGTTGGACATGATGTAGCCGGACCGGGGTGGCCGAGGTAGACCGCGTGCTGGTCGAACCGCACGCACGTTGCCGGATTCTTGGCCAGGTCGATCACCGGCCAGGTGGCCGGCACGGTGATGCGGTACCCGTGGAAGGTCACCTGCTGGATCGGCGTGGCGTTGGCGGGTGCTGCCTCCAGTAATGCCGGTACGGCGGAGGCGACCAGGGCCACCGCGAGCCCGGTCGCCGTACGCCACAGTTGTGGTCGCCGCCTGGACTCCTTTCCCCAATCGTTCTGGTTGGGCGAGTGCAGGTTCGATTGGATCCTGCGCGGCAAAACGACGCACCTCCATTGTGGATAGTCGCCGTGACTGATGGGAGTGGGTGTTGGGGCGTGGTCGCGGTCAGGCCCGACGGTTGGCTCGCAGAGCACTACCGTCCCTGAGGGAGGCGCACCACCGGCCCCGACAGAGAATAGCTCCGCGGTGGGTCGGTCACCGCCGAGGCGCGACAACCAGCCCGACAGTCAACGGGGTGGGCGTTGGTCCACGGTCCGGCGGGCCTTGCCCATCGACCGCTCCACCGTGAACGGGTCCACGATGTCGACCCGCACGGTCACCCCGATGTGCTGTTTGACGCGGTTCGCCAGGGTGCCGGCGACCGTTTCGCGGGTATCCGCGGAGGTGTCCACCGAGCGCACCTCCACCCGCACGGTGAGTTCGTCCAGCCGGTCCGGGCGGGTCAGCACGCACTGGAAGTGCGGGGACAGTTCGGGGATGCCCAGCACGAGTTCCTCGATCTGGGACGGGAACAGGTTCACCCCCCGCAGGATGATCATGTCGTCGGTGCGCCCGGTGATCCGTTCGATCCGGCGCATGGTGCGCGCGGTGCCGGGCAGCAGTCGGGACAGGTCGCGGGTGCGGTACCGGATGACCGGCATGCCCTGTCTGGTCAGCGAGGTGAAGACCAACTCGCCGGCCTGGCCGTCGGGCAGCACCTCGCCGGTGGCCGGGTCGAGGATCTCCGGGTAGAAGTGGTCCTCCCACACCACCGGACCGTCCTTGGTCTCCCAGCACTCGCTGGCCACCCCCGGCCCCATCACCTCCGACAGCCCGTAGATGTCCACCGCGTGCATGCCGGTGCGGGACTCGATCTCCCGACGCATGTCGTCGGTCCACGGCTCGGCGCCCAGGATGCCCGCCTGCAGGTTGGTCGAGTGTGGGTCGACGCCCT
>DATCXL010000169.1:0-4041 GCA_036565825.1 Mycobacteriales bacterium | reverse complement strand
GGCTGACCGTTCGCGTCGAGGGTGGAGACCGACGCCTGCCAGACGGTCAGCGCCGAACAGAACACGTCGATCGGGCCATAGCTCCACGAGCCGTTCACGATGTGCAGGTTTCGGACGGTGCCGGGCATCCCGTTGCGGAACGGGTAGCCGCCGCCACGGACGATCAGCCCGTCGATGGTGACCGAGGTGTTGCCCTGGTTGCGCGGGTAGAAGAACGGCGCGGTCCCACCGCAGGAGCCCTCGTCGAGCCACAGGGCGGTGTTGCGGACGGTGAGCGCGGGGCCGTCGTAGCCCTGGATGCCGTCGCCGTGCCAGTCGCCGCACGGGATCGGGGGAACGATGTGGGCGTAGGAGTTCAGGACGGTGACGGCGGTGCAGCCACCTGACTTCCCGCCCGACCGGAACCCTTCGGTGGAGTTGACCACGAGCACGTTGTCGGCTGTGTAGCCGCCGTACCCGACGGCCGCCTCGCCGGACTGTCCGCGGCCGGTGGAGACCCGCGAGTCGTAGACCTTCAGGCCGTTGTTGCAGCGGGCGCCGGGCCAGTTGTCGATGCGTCCGCCGACCACGTCGACACGGCGCAGGGTGACGTTGGCGGCGTTGACCACGATGTCGCCGTTGACGCGGATGTCCTGCACGACGGCGCCCGCTGTGCTCACGGTGTAGTCGCCGTTGATGGTCTGTGCGGGGGTCCAGCCTGCGGGGAGTCCGGTGGTGGTCTCGGTGGGGAAGCCGCCTGTCGACGGCGGCACCGTGGGAGTCGGCGTCGGCGTCGGGGTGGGAGTAGGCGTCGGCGTCGGAGTCGGGGTCGCGCTGGCCGAAGGTGACGCCGTGACCGTGACCGTCTCCGTGGCGGTCACAGTCGCGGTCGCCGTCACAGTCTCAACCGGGGCGGTGACCGTCTCCGTGAGCGCCGCCGGATACGGGATCGTCACGGTGCAGGTCACGTCCACGCCGGGATCGTCGACACACTCCGCAGCCGTCGTGGTCGCGGCATGTGCCACCGCGACCACGCAGCCAGAGACGAGCGCCACGGCGGCGAGAGGGATGAGCGCGCGCTTCAGCTTCACGGGTTCTCCTGGTTGGTTGCTGGGGTCCCCGTGCAAGTGCTGCGGAGGGGGCTAGGCAGCGATGGGCGAAATAGACACGCTCCACGACGTCAAAGTCAGCGTGTTCGTACTCACCCATGCCTGCGAGGCCGAGAGCGCGTGCGACGACTTGAACGTGCCAGCGGTCGACGCCGTCCACTGCGACAGGTGCGAGATGGTCTCCGAGGTGCCGCCGTTGGTCCACACGGGCGCGGTGCCGGTCTGAGCCTTCGACCCGCCCGACGCCGCCGCCATGGTCGACTGCTTGCGGGACGTGTCACCAGCCGCCGCGGCCGTCGCACCAGCGGCGCCCGGGTCGGCGGTGTGGAGCTTGTGCCAGACGGTGGCGTAGTCGGTGTCAAGCCATCCATTGACGAGACTGCTAGAGAATCCGGTCGTCACGATGCTTCTCCTTCAATTGGCGCGACAGGCGTCGCTTGCTTGATCTCGGCGATCTGTTCCTCGGTCAGCCCCATCTCCCGAAGGTGCTGCTCTGGTACCTCGTGCCGGAACTCGACCGGCGTGTCTGAGATGAGGTTGCCGTCCTTGTCGCGCACCTCAGCGGTCGCGGTGAACTTGACCTCGAACTTGGCCTCGGTCACGGCTGGGCGGGCTTGTTCGGGGTCGCCCAGGTGCCGACGGCGGTGGCGATGACCGCGACGACGGTGAGCACCTTGCCCACGGTGGTGTCGGCGGCGAACACGGCGAGCAGGGCGGTGGCGATGCTGCCTGCGAGGGCGGCGTATGCCTTGGCGTACTTCATGGGTGTCTCCTCGGTTCGGTTCAGCGGTCTTCGTAGGTGCCGTGCATCAGGACGATTCGATGGCTGTCGATTCCGACGGGGTACGTCTTCCCGGCCCGGAACCGCGCCACCTGCCCACGAGCCGGCCACGCACGCCCGTAGTCGGTGCGGTGGTGCACGACGGTCACCTCGCCGGGCAGTCCGGGAAGGTCGTAGTGGTTCAGGTCGCACATCTCGGTCACGTTGTCGCCGTCCGCGTGCGCCCGACGCTTGGCCTTCAGGTGCGCGGCGTGGGTGTTGTCCCACGACTTCCGCAGCGGCCCGCGTGCCCACTCGGGTCGGTCGCCGTCGGTGTGCGGACCGGCGGCAGGGTGGACCGCGATGAAGGTCTCGCCGGGGATGCGGACCTCGAGCACCGACCGGCGCGGCGACCACTTCGGGACCGCGGAGTCGGGGACCCAGGTGACGCGGGCGATGGCGTCACTGGCCAGGTCGCGGGTCAGGAAGATCGGCTCGTGGGTGGATTCGCCGTAGCAGGCCCAGCCCTTGCCGAACACGTCCTTGGCCAGTGCGAGCTCGTCGTTGTCGTCGCCCTCGTTGATCTCCACGAGGAACGCGACGGCGTTGGTTGCGGTCGGGCCACCGAGTGCGTCGCGGAGTTTCCTGAGTGCGGCGCGGTCGATGCGCTGGGTGGAGCGGTTGGGGTTCTTGTCGCGGCCGAGGTTGAGCAGACCGTAGTGACGCATGGCTGCCTCCTGACGGTTTGGCGGTGGCATGATGGGGGCATGGCGGAGAAGAACGTCTTGCTGGCTCACAGCGGCCTGCGCGATCAGGTGGCTGAGTTGCAGCGCCTGACTGAGCAACTGGCCGAACTGGAGGGCGTCCCGGTCTCAGTGGTCGCAGAGCGGATCAAGCGGGCGTTGAATGACGAACTCCGCGGGCTCGCGAAGACCGGTCCCTAGTCCTCGTCGCCAGCGATGCGCGGCAGCCAGACCTTCTCGTACCACAGCGACGTGACCACGACGACCAGCGGCATCCCCACGACCATGCCCAGCCCGAACCCGAGGACAGCGGCGGCCGGAGCACTCATCGCCAGCGCCAGATCACGTGCGCCGGAGTGCTGACCGCGACCACCCAGCGAGGCTTCACGACTCGTCCTCAACGGCGGCGATGATCTCCCGCTTGCTCTTCGTGATCCGCCGCAGCACCTTGTCGATGTCCTCCAGCCGCGCCTCGATGCGATCCAACTGCGCCTTGTCCTCAGGGCTCACTTCATCCTCCGGTGGTGTCAGCACAAGCGGCGAGGGACGCCACTCGTAGTCGGTGCCGCCGATGCCATCCCCGCCAGCGCGGTACTCGGCCCACTGGAAGACGGCACCCTTGGCCAGCGGCTTGTCAGTCCCGAGAACGAGATGCAGATGCGCGTCCATGCGGCCATGCGTCGCGTCACGCCGCCACGCAGCAGCACCGGACCGGCGCAAAGTGCGAACCAGCCTCTCCGACCTGTACGGCGTCAGGTCACGGGTACGCAGGTCGAAACAGCCGCCGAGATCGTGGTAGCCCGCACTGTCCACAGCACCGCCGCCGGGAACACGAGACATGAACGCGCCCTGCACGATCGTCGGCCGCCACCCCAACTCGGCCACCACGGACTCCCACCACGCCCACATGTAGCCGGTGGCGAGGATCGGACGCCCCGAGGTGTCGATGCCGCGCTGGGAGACAGTGAAGTCGGCCATCAGTCTGTGAACTCGGGAGGATCGGGCCGCGCGACAGCCTCCATCGCCCGCCACGCAGCAGCCGACTCAGCCTTCGTCACCACCCGCTCCACAGCCGCCGCCTCCAACTTCTCGATGCGGGTGTCGTGGTCCTGGAGTCGCAGCTCGTGGTTGTCCAACACGGCGTGACTCTTCGCAATCGACGCGACGATGGCGGTCAGGTCGTCGGTCTTGACCTCCAGCGTCTCCAACCGGACACCCATGCTCGGCAACGGAGGATCGATCACCCGGCCCGTCGACCGCTCGATGATCGCGTCCCGGCCGGTCAAGGTCTCCAGCGCACCCCACACCTTGTTGCTCGCCGCCTTGTACCTCGGCCGCACCCACCGCAGCCACCCGGTCAGCGCGGCAAGTGCGGCCAGCGCTGAGCCGGCGAGGGCTACGAGCTGCTGGGTGTCGTTGACGTTGAGCACAATCGGTTGCCTCCCCGTTG
>DATCXL010000733.1:0-4471 GCA_036565825.1 Mycobacteriales bacterium | reverse complement strand
CCCTTGGCCACCGCGCGCAGGTTTCGCCGACCGCCCCCGGCCAGTTCGGCGACGCCGATCCCGGTGGTGACGGACAGGTAGACGGGTACCAATGGCAGCACGCAGGGGGACAGGAACGACACCACCCCGCCGCCGAAGGCGACCGCGTAGCCGACCCCGCCCGCCATGGTGACCCCCCTCACGGTGACGCCCGACCTTCTATGACCAGTGATTATGTACCTTAGAACGGATTCGGGAAACCCCTGAGATCCGCCGGGCCTGGCGGTACCTCGCGGTACCTCGCGGTGTCGTCCGGTGTCGTCCGGTCCCTGGGAGCTGCCTCGTTCCACGGGGCCGACCGTGCTGACGGGCTGACCTTGTTCGCCGGGTCCGCCGGGTCCGCCGGCGTCCACCCATCCCCGGTGTGGACCCGAACGTCCGAAATGGATGATGGTCGTTGACCGACAGTGGCCGTGGGCCTACCGTTCTGTATCACCAATGTCATTTAGTAGTACGGCTCGAAGGTGGCGTGATGAGCCTCGGCGAACCCATGGTCCGGACGCGGCCGGAAGTCGGCCCCGCGTCCAGTGACACGACCGGCGATCCGGCTGAAGATACGGTTGGTGAAGCGGTTGGTGAAGCGACGGGCGAGGTGACGCGGTCCGCAGCCCCTGCCGCGACCCGCCGGCCGGCTCGCGCAGCGGCCGGATCGGCGGTGGCGCTTCGCGGCGTCACCCGACTGTTCGGTGCGCTGCCGGGACTGGTGCGGGTCACTCTCGACGTCGACCGGGGCGAAACCATCTGGCTGTGCGGGCCCAACGGCTCGGGCAAGTCGACGCTGCTCAAGATCATCGCCACCGCACTGTCGCCCACCTTCGGCAGCGGCACCGTGCTCGGCCACGACCTCCGCACCGGTCGGGATGGGATCCGGGCTCGCACCGACCTGCTCGGGCATCACTTCCGACTGTACGAGGACCTCACCGCCGCGGAGAACCTGCGCTTCACCTGCTCACTACACGGGCTCGACCCGGCCGGTATCGACGCCGCGTTGGACAGCGTCGGCATGGTCGAGGTCGCCGACATCCGCACCGGTGGGTTCTCCCAGGGAATGCGCCAGCGGTTGGCGCTGGCGCGCTGTCGGCTGCGCGATCCTGATCTGCTACTTCTGGACGAGCCCTACGCCGGGCTGGACGTCGACGCGCGGGTGGTGGTCGACGACCTGCTAGCCGGGGCCCGGGCGCGCGGCCGGACGATCCTGCTGGCCAGTCACGAGGCACCGCCGCCGGAGTTGATCGACCGCACGGTGTCGATCGACGGCGGCCGACTCGCCCCGACCGGTGCCGAGGTGAACCGATGACCTCGACGGTGCCGCGGACCGCCGGGGCGACCGGCGCCACCGGAGCTACCAGGGCTACCAGGGCTACCAGGGCGGTCGGGATCGCCGGGGTGGCCTGGGCGATCGCGGTCAAGGACCTGCGGGTCGAACTGCGCGGACGCTATGCACTGGTGTCGGTACTGCCGTTCGCGGCCACCATGTTGCTCGCCTTCGGGTTCGCGCTGGGGCCCGGACGCACCCTGCTGGTGCAGACCGCGCCCGGTCTGCTGTGGCTGGCCGCGCTGTTCGCCGCGGTGGAGCTGTTCCATCGGTCCTACCAGGCCGAGGCCGACGGCGGTGCGCTGGAGGGCCTGCTGCTCGCCCCGGTCGACAAGGGCGCGATCTACCTGGGCAAGGCGGCCGCGGCGGCGGTGCAGTTGCTGGTCCTGTTCGTCGCCACCACGGTCCTGGTGATGGTGCTGTTCGGACTTCCCCTGGGCGATTCGCCCGGCCTGCTCGTGTTGACAGTACTTCTTGGCACCGTGGGCCTGACCGCGATCGGCAGTCTGCTCGGATTGCTGGGGGTGGCCGCGCGCAGCAGGCAGGCGGCGCTGCCGCTGCTGATTCTGCCGTTGGTCAGTCCGGTGCTCATCGCGGCCATCCGGGCGACCACGGTGCTCACCTCGGGCACCACCGAGCAGGTGGGCGGTTGGCTGGGTCTACTGGCCGCCTTCGACGCGGCGTTCATCGCCACCGGTTTCCTCGTCTTCGGTCACCTGCTCGAAGACTGACCGGCCAACGGCCGGGCTACTTGACAGCCCAATCACGGTAGGTCGAAACTTCGTATGACTAAAACCCATTAGTCATAGAATTGAGGTGATGATGGTCATGGCGGAACCTGACAGCACCGACCAGACCGTCGAGGAAGGCCCACCGACACCCGCCAGACGCCCACGGGCAGGGGCGCGTCGGTTGGTCCTGGGCCTCGGCGTCCTGGCGGTCGGGGCTGTCGCGGCGGTCGCGTTCCACAGTTTCGGTGACGCGTCCCCGGCGGCAGCTGCCTCGGGCTCGGCGGTACAGCTCAGGCACGGCGGTGATGACGGCGGTGGCGGCGACGACCACATGGAAGACCTGGTCAAGGACGGGAAGCAGATCTTCCGTTTCGACACCTTCGGTGACGAGGCGTTCTGGACCGGCACCCTCCAGGTCGACAAGGCCATCGAAGGCGTCGCCAACGGCGGAGTCGGCCCGGGCGTGAGCCCGGCCACCGCTCTGTCGGTGGGCCTGAAGGTGGACGTCGACGCTCTGCCCTCCTCGGTGCAGGACGCGGTCAAGGCCGGCCAGGTCGACCTGA
Source organism: Mycobacteriales bacterium (assembly GCA_036565825.1). Lineage (GTDB taxonomy): Bacteria > Actinomycetota > Actinomycetes > Mycobacteriales > DASULA01 > DASULA01. The sequence continues at coordinate 1,823 of DATCXL010000733.1, read as the reverse complement.
ACGACCCGAAGACCACGCTGGCCCTGCTGAAGCTGAACTCGGTTGTCGGTGTCAAGGGCACCTTCAACTCGGCGGGGAACCTGCAGGCCGTCGGCATCGAGTGCGCGCTGTGCCACTCGACCGTCGACGACTCCTTCGCGCCGGGGATCGGTCACCGCCTCGACGGCTGGCCCAACCGTGACCTGAACGTGGGCGCGGTCATCGGCCTGTCGCCGAACCTGCAGCCGGTCGCTGACCTGCTGCACGCCGACGTGCCCACCGTGCAGAAGGTGCTCGCCTCCTGGGGGCCCGGCAAGTTCGACGCCGAGCTCTTCCTTGATGGCAAGGCATTCCAGCCAGACGGTACCTCCGGGGCGACGTTGCTCCCGGCCGCGTTCGGGCTCGCAGGTGTGAACCTGCACACCTACACCGGGTGGGGATCGGTGCCCTACTGGAACGCCTTCGTGGCGATCCTGGAGATGCACGGACAGGGGTCGTTCACCGACGCACGTCTGGACAATGCCGAACAGTTCCCGATAGCCGCGGAGAACAACTTCGGCCACATCAGGGCGGACAAGGACCTGGTGTCCTCGAAGCTACCCGCGCTGCAGGCCTACCAACTCTCGTTGGCAGCGCCCACGCCACCCGAGGGCTCGTTCGACGCGGACGCGGCCAAGGATGGCAAGAAGCTGTTCAACGGGAAGGCCGAATGTTCGTCCTGCCACGTGGCACCGACGTTCACCGAGCCCGGGCACAACCTGCACACCGGTGCGGAGATCGGTATCGACAACTGGGAGGCCGACCGTTCGCCGACCCACGCGTACCGGACCACCCCGCTCGCCGGTCTGTGGTCGCACCAGAAGGGTGGTTTCTACCACGACGGTCGGTTCCCCGACCTGATGTCGGTGGTCAACCACTACAACGACACGTTCCACCTCGACCTGACAGCGGCCGAGAAGAACGACCTCGTCCAGTACCTGCTGTCGCTGTAACACCAGCAGGACCGGCAACACCCGCAACACCAGCGAGACCAGCAAGACCGGCAACACCTCGTAGTACCAAGTAGTGCCTGCCGAACCTGGAGGTCGGTTGTGAAGCTCCTGCAGACCGCCCTCGCCAAGGCCGGTAGCCGCGGCGCCCAGCGTGCACTTGGCTGGGCGACCGTGGCTGGCCTGGCGGTGACCGGGATACTCGCCCTGGTCGTCGTCCCGCCGGACGCCAGCCAGGGCGACGTGCAACGACTCATGTACGTGCATGTGCCGGCGGCGTGGCTCGCGTTCGCGTCGTTCGGTGTGGTGTTCGTCGCAAGCATCGCCTACCTACGCACCGGGCGTACCCGGTGGGACCGGGTCGCGGTTTCCTCCGCGGAGATCGGGGTCCTGTTCTGCGTGCTGACCATCGTGCTCGGCTCACTGTGGGGCCGGCCGGTCTGGGGCACCTGGTGGACCTGGGACCCACGATTGACCACGACCGCGGTGCTGTTGCTCATCTACGTCGGCTACCTGACCCTGCGCCGGGTCGCCGACAGCCCCACCCGGCGCGGCCACTGGTCGGCCGTGCTCGGCGTGGTCGGATTCGTCGACGTACCCATCGTGCACATGTCGGTGGTGTGGTGGCGCTCGCTGCACCAGCAGGCCACCGTGATCCGGCCCGGCACGCCGACCATCGCGCCGATCATGTTGGTAACCCTGCTCACCGCCCTGGTCGCCTTCTCACTGGCCTACGGCTACCTGATGGCGGTCCGGATGCGGGTGGGCCGGATGGAGGACCGCGCCGCCAGCACCGTGGTGTCGCGACCGGCACCGCGGGCCCGCGCGCCACGCCCGGTAGCCACCGCGACAGCC
>DATCXL010000724.1:0-9524 GCA_036565825.1 Mycobacteriales bacterium | reverse complement strand
CCGCCGATCGCACACCCACGGCGGCAGAGGGCACGACGGCAGAGGGTGAGGAACCGTTCCTAATCAGTGACCCGATCCTGGTCATGCTGGGACATCCCGAACGGTTTTGGGTGTCCTGGTCGCCCGCGTTCCTGCCGCGTCCGGCTGCACACATCGGGTGTGTGGTCCGGGTACGCGGGGGCGGGTTTCCTCGCTCCCTGGGTCGCCGGGTCGGGCCTGGGCTGTCCGATGCCCGCCAGCATCGCTCTGGTGCTGTCGGGGCGGTGCCGTCCGTCGCCTGATCCGGTGGCCGACGGGCGCGTCGTCCGATGGCCACGCCTGCCGCCTGGTGGCGGGAGACGGGGCGTCGCGGGGTGCTGAGCGGCTTTTGCCAGTGCTCAGCGCCCCACATCGAGGTGTAGGCGGGATCGACAGCGATCACGCCGATACCGGCTTCCGCGCACATCGACAGGAGGCGTGCGCACAACTTGCCGGTGGGGATGCCGGAGATGAGCTGCCGGAACTTCTTCTTGCGGCCGTGCTTCTCGCGAGTCTTGGAGTCGGTGAAGTCGAGGTCTTCGATCGCTATCGCTTGCATGCCCGTGGTCTTGGCCCAGTGCAGGAGCCGGGTGAGGGCGTGGCGGAGCTGCGCGTCGCGGTGTGCGGCGGTGCCGGTCAGGTCGTAGTCGAAGCGACGCGGCTTGCCGACCGGGTTGCCGTGCTCGTCCAGCCGCCACGCGGCCATGTGATCGGCGTTCGTGTCCACTCCGATCACGCCATCGGCGCGCAGCGCGTCCAGCGGGATGACGTGGAGGTCTTTGCGGTTCCAGGAAGCATCCAGGTACCAGCGGCCCCGCGCCACGTCGAGGTGGATGCGGTACGCGACGGCCCGGTTCGCTTCGATACGGTCGGCCCACTCCTCTCCCCTGTGCGGGAAACTCACGCGGGCGGCGAGGACGTACCGGCCGTGCCGGGCGTTCGCCAAGTCGGCGAGCGACGCAGGCAGCTTGATCGACACTTCACCGTCCGGGGTGACGCGGATCGTCTCATTCCCGTACCGCTTGCCGGACTCTCCGTCAGCAGTCAGGAACCAGCGCGACGCTTCCCACTCCGCACGCCACTGCCCCTCGGTCTTCTGGGTGGCGCTGAGGTTGTGCCGCTGATGGAGCAGACGGCGGCCACCGCGCACCACGGAGACCTCCCCGGCCGCCCGCTCCACCGCGGCCTGCTCGTAGGCGGTCTCCAGGATCGCCAGACGGCGCGTCTTCTGGAACCACTCGTGCTTGGATCGGTAGCCACCCGGCTTGCCCCGGCTGCCCGATGGGGAGGAACAGGCGGTGCCGGATGGTACGGATACCGGCCTCCAGCGACATGAGGTGCTGGTGCTGGGCGCGGCGCGACAGGCCCCACTGGTCTTGCGTGTTGGAGGTGACCGACCCGGCCCACCGGGACGACGACTGCGCGGTCAGCTCCCGCTTGCGGGCCGCCCACGTGTCGGTGGAGTGGTCCAGGCCGTCACGGCACCTGCGGGCCAGATCGGCGGAGGCGAGACGCCCCATGTGCTCGCCGACCAAGCGCAGCGCCTTCTCATCCTCGGCGGTAAGGCCCTTGAGCCGGTCGCGTATCGACACGCCGGACGGCCCACCGGCGACGAACGGACGAGCAATCTGCCGCAGCGGCTTCTTAGTCAGCTCAGCCATGCTCAGCTGCCTCAAGAGCCTTCTTCGCCCGGTTCTTCGCCGACCTGCGGCCGTACAGGCGGGCACAGAACGAGGTCAGCACCTCCACCATGTCTCGCACCAGGTCGTCTTCGACCTCGCCGTCATCCAACACCACCAGACGGCGGCCAGTCGCGGACAAGGCGGCCTCGATCAGCTCGACGTTCATCCGGCCGAGCCGGTCCTTGTGTTCCACCACGACCGTGGTTACGGCGGGGTCGGCCAGCATCCGCTTCGCCCTCGACCGGGCACCGTTCATACCGGACGCGATCTCCGATTCGACCCGGACCACCGGGCGGCCCGTCGTCGCGGCCCAGCGAGTCAGCCGGGCCACCTGACGCTCAAGATCGGACTCCTGATCATGCGAGGAGACACGGGCATACAGGCCCAAACCGCCGACCACTTCCGGCGCAGAGTGCGCCTCCACGTTCACCAGGATCGTGCGCGGCCCGACCCGCTGAGCCGGTACCGGCAACGTCCCCTCACGGAACCAACGATAGGCGGTATGCGGATGCACACCGTTCGCTATCGCCCATTCCTTGAGGTTCATACAGCGATCATAACACCTACTCAGAGGCTCTAATACACACTAGAGTTGACTCAATCCCGAGTAGCCACCCCTACCCCGGTCAGTGCGGTCCGGTCAGTCCCGAAGTGCGGCGTGCACAGCCACCAGCACCTGGGTGCAGCCGACCAGACCGAGGACCGTCCAGGCCGCCGCGCCAAGCGTTGCCACTGTTCCGGCCGTACCCGGCCACAGTCCCGCGCCGAGCAGTGTGAACGCGGTAACCAGCACGCGGGTCGGCCGCTCCGACACGGTCACCACACCGATCTGGCCCATCCCGGCGTTGCCCGCACGGGCTCGGGTGTACTCCTGCACGGCGGCCAGACCACCGCCGACCACACACAGCCAACCCGGCGCACCGAGCAGGAAAAGCGCCAGCACGTAGGCGGTGTCCGCGCAGCGGTCGGCCAACGAGTCCAGCACGTAGCCGAACCGGCTCACCCGTCCCGACAGCACGGCCACCGCACCGTCGAGGTTGTCGGCCACCCCGGAGACGACCACCGCCAGCACGCCCAACAGTGCCCAGTGCCCGTGCCCCGCGCATGCCACCGCGACGGCGGTGGCGGCCCACACCCCCCAACCGGTGACCGCGCCGGGCCTTACCCCACGGGCGGCCAGCGGCGTGGCCAGTAGCCGCACCAGGTCCAACCACCACACGGTGAGCGGACTACCGCTCGGATCGTGGTCGCCGTGCAGCGCAGACCACCGGCGCAGGTAGCCAGCCCGGTCCGACAGCGACTCTTCCGCTCGGCCGGCTCCGACCGGGCTGTCCAGACTGACCACCAGCAGGCATCCGGCAACCACGGCCAGCCCGACCCAGGTCAGCCCGAGAACGCCCACTCGACCTCGATGGTGACGGTGACCTCCTGCTCGCCGCCCTCCAGCGGCATCGCCTCACGAGCGTGGGCCGCCAACACCATCGGACGCATCACCGGTCCGGCACCGGCCGGTCCCTCCACCACCCGCAGCACCGGCCCGAGCGTCCGACCTGCCCGCTCGGCATGTTGGCCAGCGACTGCGGTGGCCAGCCGCCAGGCGTCGTCACGGGCCTGCCGGGCCAGGACGGCCTCATCGTCCACCGCGAGTTCCAGGCCGTGCAGCCGGGCGGCATCCCCACCGGCCTCCACCACCGCGGGCACCAGTGGTCCGGCCGCGGTCAGGTCCCGCAGCGTCACGGTGAGCTGCTGGGTGGCCACGTGCCAGGTGACCGCGCCGGTGTCGTCGGTACGGGACCACAACGACGCCCCGGAACCCCGCAGGTCCCGATCGGCCACCCCGCCCTCGCGCAGCCGGGACGCCATCGCCGCCATCGCCCGGCTGGCCGCGTCCAGTGCGCCGCTGACCTGCCGGGCCTGCGTCTCGACACCGACCCGCAGTCGCAACACGTCCGGCGCGCCCGACGCACGCCCGGTCGCGGTCACCGTGACGCCCTCCGACCGGGCGCCGACAGGTTCAGGCACGGGTGGACAGACCGACCCGCGACCACACCTCACGGGTCGCGGTGGACCGGTTCATGGTGATGAAGTGGATTCCCGGCGCGCCCTCGCGCAGTAGCCGTTCGCACAGCAGGCCGGCCTGCTCGACACCCAGTCGGCGCACCGCCACCCGGTCGTCGGCGACGGACCGGAACTGGTCGGCCAACGCGGCCGGGAACGGTGCGCCAGACAGTTGCTCGCACCGTTCTATGGTGCGCAGGCTGGTGACCGGCATGATGCCGGGAATGATCGGGACGTCGCAGCCGGCCGCGGTCACCCGGTCGCGCAACCGCAGGTAGTCCTCGGCCTGGAAGAACATCTGGGTGATGGCGAAGTCCGCTCCGGCCCGGCACTTGTCGACGAAGTACCGGGTGTCGGTCTCGATGCTCGGTGAGCGGGGGTGCTTGTACGGGAAGGCGGCCACCCCCACGCAGTAGTCGCCGTGCGTCCGGACCAGCCGGACCAGGTCCTCGGCATAGCGGACGCCCTCGGGATGTTCGACCCACTCCCCCTGCGGGTCGCCGGGCGGGTCGCCGCGCACCGCGAGTACGTTGCGGATTCCCGCGGCGGCGAACCGACCGACGATGTGCCGAAGCTCCCGGACACTGTGGTTGACCGCTGTCAGGTGCGCCATCGGCAGCAGGGTGGTCTCGGTGGCGATCCGCTCGGTGGTCTCGACTGTGCGGTCCCGGGTGGACCCACCGGCACCGTAGGTGACCGACACGAACGACGGGCGCAGCGACTCCAGTTCTCGGATGGACTGCCAGAGTTGGCGTTCGTCCTCGACGGTCCTGGGCGGGAAGAACTCGAAGGAGAACGTCGGTCGCCCCGCCGCGAGTCGATCGCGCACCGTGTCGGTCATGCCGGTGCCTGCCCTGTCATGCCCGTCAGCCTAGCCAGTCGCCACGGTCGGCTGACCGACCACCGCCCGCTCACGGTCAGGTTTCTCGGCGAGAACAGGTGAAAGCGCTTCGAGACGAGGTTCTCCGGCGAACGCCCCGGACATCCGGGCCCGACGAGGGCCATCCCGGTGCCCTGACCGGGATGCCGCCGGCCACGATCCAGCGGCGATCGCACATACTGGCGAGATAACGGGGTGGCATCCGATCCCCGGCAAATCTGGAGAATCCACTGATGACCCCGTCCATGACGCTCCGTGACCCGACGCTTGCCGAACTCAACGAACGGGTGACGACATCCCTCGAAGAGTTTCTCGACGATCGGACCGAGTGGTTGGACGAGATCGGGGCCGAGCTCGCCCCGGTGGCCGCGACGGTGCGGGACTTCGTGCTGGACGGCGGCAAACGGCTGCGGCCGGCGTTCGCCTACTGGGGTTGGCGGGGCGCCGGCGGGCAGGACGGGGAACCGATCGTGCGGGCGGCAGCCTGCCTGGAACTGCTGCACGCCAGCGCCCTCATCCACGACGACCTGATGGACGCCTCAGAGACCCGCCGGGGTGCGCCGTCGGTGCATCGCAGGTTCGCCGCGCTGCACCGGTCCGCCGGTTGGCGGGGTTCGCCGGAGTCGTTCGGTGCGGCCGGCGCGATCCTGCTGGGCGACCTTTGCCTGGTCTGGGCCGATGCGATGCTGGCCCGCTCGGGACTGCCGGCCGAGGGGCTCATGCGTGCGATTCCCGTCTACAACGAGATGCGTGGCGAACTGATGGCCGGGCAGTACCTCGACGTGCTGGCGCAGGCCACCGGCGGTGCGGGCCCGGCCGGCGCGCTGACGGTCGCCCGGTACAAGAGTGCGAAGTACACCGTGGAACGCCCGCTGCACCTGGGCGCCGCGCTGGCCAACGCCGACGAGTCGGTGCTGGCGGCCTACACCGCCTACGGGCTCCCGCTGGGCGAGGCGTTCCAACTCCGCGACGACCTGCTGGGCGTGTTCGGCGACCCGGTCGAAACCGGCAAGCCGGCCGGCGACGACCTGCGTGAGGGTAAGCGCACCGTGCTGGTGGCGCTGACGCTGGAGCGGGCCAGCACGGTCCAGGCCGCGACGGTCGACCGGTTGCTCGGGGACCCCGGCCTGGACGCCGGTGGCGTGGCCGAACTACGCGACGTGATCACCGGCACCGGCGCGGTCGAGGCGGTGGAGGAGTTGATCGCCGAGCGCACCTCGCGGGCGCTGACGGCGCTGGACGCGGCACCGATCACCCGGCAGGCACACGACACGCTGGCAGCCCTCGCGGTGGCCGCAACCGCGCGGCGGGTTTAGATGTAGAACATGAGCCGCGACGTACTTCTGGTACATGGGGGCAGCCCGTTGTCCGGAGAGATCCGGGTTCGTGGCGCAAAGAACCTTGTTCCCAAGGCGATGGTCGCCTCTCTACTGACCGACCAGACCTGCCGGCTGCGTAACATTCCGGACATACTCGATGTGGCCATCGTGCGGGGCCTGCTGGAACTGCACGGCGTGTCGGTGTCCGCCGGTGAGGAGGCCGGCGAACTTGTCCTCGACCCGGCCGCGGTGGAGCGGGCCAACGTCGCCGACGTGGACAACCACGCCGGGTCCAGCCGGATCCCGATCCTGTTCTGTGGACCCCTGCTGCACCGACTGGGACAGGCGTTCATCCCCGACCTGGGCGGCTGCCGCATCGGTGACCGGCCGATCGACTTCCACATGTCGGTGTTGCGGGAGTTCGGCGCGGTGGTGGACAAACGGCCGGACGGGCTCTACCTCACCGCGCCCGAACGGCTGCGCGGCACCCTGCTCACCCTGCCCTATCCCAGCGTGGGCGCCACCGAGCAGGTGCTGCTGGCCGCGGTGCTGGCCGACGGGGTCACCGAGGTACGCAACGCGGCGATGGAACCGGAGATCGTCGACCTGATCTGCGTGCTACAGAAGATGGGCGCGATCATCAGCGTGCACACCGACCGATGCATCCGGATCACCGGTGTTGAGCGGCTCGGTGGGTACAGCCACCGGGCCATGCCAGACCGGTTGGAGGCCGCGTCCTGGGCCTGCGCCGCACTGGCCACCGGCGGTGACGTCTACGTCGGCGGAGCCCGGCAGGCCGACATGATGACCTTCCTCAACGTCTTCCGCCGGATCGGCGGTGACTTCGAGGTGGACGACAGTCGACAGCACGAGGGCATCCGGTTCTGGCATCCCGGTGGCAGCCTGCACGCACTGCCGCTGGAGACCAACGTGCATCCCGGGCTGATGACCGACTGGCAGCAACCCCTGGTGGTGGCGCTGACCCAGGCGACCGGACTGTCCATCGTGCACGAGACGGTCTACGAGAACCGGTTCGGCTTTGCCCAGGCACTGGTGCAGATGGGAGCGACCATCCAGCTCTACCGGGAGTGCCTGGGCGGCACACCCTGTCGGTTCGGGCAACGTAACTTCCTGCACTCGGCGGTGATCTCCGGACCGTCCAAACTCCAGGCCGCCGAACTGTCCATCCCGGACCTGCGTGGCGGCTTCTCACACCTGATCGCCGCGCTGGCCGCGCAGGGCACCTCGGTGGTGCACGGCATCGACCTGATCTACCGCGGTTACGAGGACTTCCTGTCCAAACTGGCCGCGTTGGGCGCCCACGCCGAGCAACCACACGCCGCATCCTCCGGCGAGCCGTGCGCACCGTAGTCGGCCGCACCGACCGGATCGTGGTGGTCGGTGCCGGACTGGGCGGCCTTTCCGCCGCGCTGCGGCTGGCCGCGGCCGGGCGCGAGGTCACCGTGGTCGAGCGTGCGTCGGTGCCGGGCGGCCGGGCCGGGTTACTCAGCATCGACGGGTACTCCTTCGACACCGGCCCGACCGTGTTGACCATGCCGGACCTGATCGCCCAGACACTGGGCTGCGTGGGCGAGCGGATGGAGGACTGGCTCGACCTGCGGCCGGTGGACCCCGCCTACCGGGCGCACTTCCCGGACGGTTCCACCCTGGACGTGCACGCCGACGTGGCCACGATGGCCGAGGAGGTCCGCCGGGTGTGCGGACCGCGCGAGGCCGACGGGTACCGGCGGTTCGTCCGGTTCGCGAGCAGGTTGTACCAACTGGAGATGGCCGAGTTCATCGACCGGAACCTCGACTCCCCGCTGGACCTGCTCTCCCCCGGCCTGGTTCGGCTGGCCGCTCTGGGTGGGTTCCGTCGGCTGGCGCCGAAGGTGGGCCGGTACCTGCGGGATCCGCGAACGCGACGAATATTCACCTTCCAGGCGATGTACGCCGGAATGTCGCCCTACCAGGCGCTCGCGGTGTATGCGGTGATCGCCTACATGGACTGCGTGCGCGGTGTGTACGCACCGATCGGCGGTATGCACGCGGTGCCCCGCGCGCTGGCCGGCGCCGCGGACAAACACGGGGTGACGTTCCGCTACGACACCACGGTGCGCCGGGTCGAGGTGCGCGGTGGACGGGCCCGCGCGGTGCTCACCGACGCCGGCGAACGTATCCCGGCAGACGTGGTGGTACTCAACCCGGACCTGCCGGTCGCCTACCGTGACCTGCTGCCGCCGGGTGTCGCGCCGCGCCGGCTGCGTCGGCTGCGGTACTCCCCGTCCTGCTTTCTGCTGCATCTGGGCTCACCCGCGGCGTTCCCGGCCGCCGCGTACCACAACATCCACTTCGGACATTCGTGGCGTTCGACCTTCCGGGAACTGATCCACGACGGTTCGTTGATGTCTGACCCGTCCCTGTTGGTCACCAACCCCACCCGCCTGGACCCGACACTGGCACCGAGTGGCCGGCACGCCTACCACGTGCTGGCGCCGGTGCCGCACACCGGCGCCGGGCTTGACTGGAAGGTGATCGGACCGCGGTACCGGGACGAGGTGCTGGGTGTGCTGGAGCGACGGGGATATCCCGGCCTGACCGACCAGATCGAGGTGGAGCGGGTGGTGACGCCAGCGGACTGGGCTCGGGCCGGAATGGCGATGGGCACCCCGTTCGCCGCGGCGCACACGTTCGGCCAGACCGGGCCGTTCCGGCCGGGCAACCTCGCACCGCACCTGGAGAACGTGGTGTTCGTCGGTTCGGGTACCCAACCGGGCGTCGGCGTGCCCATGGTGCTGGTGTCCGGTCGGCTGGCCGCACTCCGGGTCACCGGCCCCCACCCGCAACCCTGACCCACCCGCAACCCTGACCCACCCCGCACCTGGGGGTTTTCGCGGGAAACCCCACCAGAAACCGGTTACACATGCGGGTTTCCCACGAGTAGCCGGCGCATCCGGGTCATCCGGTGGCGGTCGGCGAGACGGGTCGGCGTGGCGCCGTTCTGTGGACCGGCCCGCCGTCTGGGAAACTTGGTCGGTGACCGTTCCAGGCTCGCCGGCCCCCGCGAGGGGAAACCCGACCGACCGCGACGCGGGCAACCCGGACGACGCCCCGGCCACGGCCTCGGCGAACGGGCCCGGCGGCCGCCACCCGGCGGCACCGACCACCGAACCTCACCCGTCCGCGCAGACCAACCCGACCGGGTCGGCCACCTTCTCTGTTCGGCGCATCCGCCTGGTCGGCCTGGTCGGTTCGCTGCTGTTGGCGCTCGGTTCGCTGGGCGCGGGTGCCCTGCCGGTGTACGACCCGGTGGCACGGGTGCCGGTACTGGGCGCGCTGCGGCGCGGAACCGGCCCGGACGTGGCGTTGGCCTGTGTCTACGCCGGGCTGGCCGTGCTCGCGATGGCCTGGCTGTACCGGGGGCGTGAGGTTCGCCGGAACACCCCGGGCACCGGGCCTGGCGACCTGTTGCGCGTCGCCGCGCTGTGGGCCGCGCCGCTGCTGCTGGCCGCCCCGCTGTTCAGCCGGGACATGTACAGCTATGCCGCCCAGGCGCAGTTGACCCAC
>DATCXL010000722.1:0-3059 GCA_036565825.1 Mycobacteriales bacterium | reverse complement strand
TACCGGCCGCGCATCCCACGCTGGTATCGCGACGGCGCCTCACCACGCTGCTGAACACCGACGCCGGCTCGGGTGATCCTGGGTCGGTCGTCCTGGTGTGCGCCCCGGCCGGTTCGGGAAAGACGACCCTGCTGTGCGACTGGGCCGGCCAGTCCCGGCCGGCAACCTGGCCGGGCGCTCCACCAGGCCCGCCGCAGGCACCTGGATCACCTTCGCGGCGGGTGGCCTGGGTGTCGCTGGACGCGGATGACAACGTGGTCTTCCTGCTCTGGTCGGCGATCCTGGCCGCGCTGGAGGCCACCGGGTGTTGGCCGCCCGACAGTGCGTTGCACCGACTGGGCCCGCCCCGGCACGCGGCCCGACCCGGTTTCCTCGCCGCGCTGGTGGCCGCCTTCGGTGAACCGTCCGAACCGGTCTGGCTGGTTCTCGACGGCGTGGAAGAACTGCACGACCCAGTCGCGTTGCGGGGCCTCGACATGCTGCTCCGCAACCTGCCCCCCCGACTCCACCTGGTGTTGTCCACCCGGTTCGAACCTCGGCTGGGTCTGCACCGGCTGAGGCTGGGAGGCCGACTGGTGGAGATCGGCGCGGACCAACTCGCCTTCACCCGAGAGGAGGCGGTCGCCCTGTTGGCCGGGCAGCGGATCCGGTTGACCGCCACCGATGTGGACCTGCTGATGCGGCGTACCGAGGGATGGGCCGCCGGCCTGCGGCTGGCGGCGATGTCGATGGCCGACCCGGCCGGTTCCGCCGCGTCGGTCCCCCGGCTTGACGGGGAGAACCGCGCGGTCGCCGACTACCTGGCCGCAGAGGTCCTGTCTCACCACCCCGACCACGTCAGGGATTTCCTGCTGTCGGTCAGCGTGTGTGCCGAGGTCACCGGGGAGTTGGCGGTCGCACTGTCCGGCCGTGCCGACGCCGGGGAACTGCTCGACCGGCTGGAACGGGCCAACGCGCTCGTCTCCCGTCCGGACCGGACCAGCGACCGGTATCGCCTGCATCCACTGCTCCGTGGCTACCTGCGGGCCGAACTGACCAGACGGGACGCCACCGCGTTGCCCAGGTTGCACGGTCTGGCCGCACGCTGGTTCGCCGCCCACGACCTACCGGCGCAGGCACTCGAGCGCGCCGTCGAGGCAGGCGACAACGAACTGACCACCCGGTTGGTGGAGGCGGTTGGCCTGGGGCAGGTGATGGCCGGCGAGGGTGGCCCGCTGCGCCGGCTGTTGGACCGGGTGCCACCGGAGGTGCTGGACCGTCCGGGGGTGGCGCTGGTGGCGGCGACCGCCGCGTTGGACGCCGGGGACGTCCCAACGGCGGACGCGAGGTTGGCGGGGTCGCGGGCGCCGACCGGTGAGCACCACGGCACCTGGTTGCCCGCGCTGCACGCCGCCACCACGATGCACCGGGCCCGATTTGACGGTGACCTGCCGGCGGTGCTCGGGGCACTGGATGCGATGGACGGGTTGGGTGTGTGCGACCCGCCGGAGGTGACCGACGCCGCCGACGTGCCAGCCGCCGCCGAGGCGACCGACACAGGTGATGAGGACCTGGATCTGCTCACTCTGGTGAACCGCGGCACGGCGTTGCTCTTCCTGGGCAGACACCACGCCGGCGAACGGGACCTACGGCGGGCCCTGGAACTGGCCTCCACCCGGCATCGTGACTCCGCCGCGCTGCACTGCCTGGTGTATCTGGCCGCCGTCGCCGCCGCTGACACCGACCTGGTGGAGATGGCGGAGCGGGCGGACACGGCGATCGCGTTCGCGGCACAGCGCGGGTGGACACAGACGTCTCGCTGTGCCTACGCCTACGGCCTGGGCGCCTGGGCCGCCTACCTCCGTCTCGACCACGACACTGCGAGTTCCTACGCGCCGCTGGCGGTGCGGCTGCTGCCGGGACGGACTGATCCGGACACGGAACTGACCGCGCTGAGCGCGCAGGCGGTCATCGGATTCGACGCCGCTGGTGACCGACATGCGGCGGTGGGCGTACTGCGGGACCACTGGCAACGGTTCACCGGCCGACAGGTCAGCCCGTCGCTGGTTGGGTACGAGGCCCCGGTCGAACAGCGGTTCGCGCTGCGGGTGGGGGAGTCGGGTTGGGCCACCGAGGTCGCCGAGCGGGTGACGGGTCTGCTGGGCGAGGTGGGGGAGTCGCACCTGTTGCGAGCCACCCTGCACCTACAGAAGGGCAGGGTGGAGCCGGCTCGTGCCCAGCTTCGGCCGGTCGTCGAGAACAGGGTACGCAGTCACCTGCTCACCACGGTAATCGACGCGTGGCTGCTCGAGGCTGTACTGGCTGACCGGGCCGGGGACGACTTCCGGGCTCATCGGGCCCTGGGCGAGGCGGTGGAACTGGCCGCACCGAGGCGTGCGTTGCGCGCGTTCGTGGACGGCGGTGACGCGGTGCGTTCGCTGCTCGCCTCCGGTGCCGGACGGTTCGGGCGACACGAGTGGTTCGCGGTGGACGTGCTCGCCGCGATGCCGCCCGCGGTTCCTGGGGCGACCGACGTGCTGACGCCGCGTGAGATGGAACTGTTGGCCGAGCTGCCCTCGATGCGTACCGCAGAGGAGATCGCCGAGTCGCTGTTGGTGTCGGTCAACACGGTCAAGACCCATCTGCGCGGTATCTACCAGAAACTGGGCGTGAACAACCGGCGCAGTGCCATTACGGTGGCGCGGCACCGGGGGCTGCTGTGATCGTCTCCCAGGATGGGGAACTGCCCGCCCCGGGGACCAGGTCTCACCCGTCGCGGGTGAGCCTGGTCGGATCCCATGGTGTGCGCCACGGTGGATGCGCGCTTCATCCCGGTCTGATCGGTTTGAATGGCCCTGGTCTTTTGGCCGTCCCATCGCTCGCACGGTGACGCACGCGCGACCGTCCGTCCACCCACTGTGGATGAGGCCGATCCAGCCCGCTCGGCCAAGTATGGAGCTTGGTAGGGCACGAAGAGTGCCGAAAGGACGGCGATGTGGCCGGAGAGGCGGCAGAGCAGATCCACAGTTGTCGTCCCCCGACCATGAAGGAGATTCGCCATGACTGATACGAGGCAGGCA
>DATCXL010000700.1:0-2484 GCA_036565825.1 Mycobacteriales bacterium | reverse complement strand
GTCGCGTGGCTGCCCTGACCGCCGATGTAGACCCCGGCGGTGACCCCGGCCAACGCCGGTTCGTCGGCCAGTAACCCGGCCAGCCGGCGGGCCTGGTCGGTGACCAGCGCGTTCATCGGGTACAGCACGATCGCCTTGATGCCGGTCTCGCCCCGGGCGGCGGCCCGCCGGCAGTGGTCCAGGATCGGCACCAGGAACGACTCGGTCTTGCCCGACCCGGTGCCGGTGGTCACGATCGTGGGCTGCGCGGCTCTGTCGAGGGTGGACAGTCGCTCGAACGCCTGCGCCTGGTGCCGGTAGGGCACGAACCCGGTGGGCATCCAGCCGAGCGGGTTGCGCCAGCCCGGTTCGACCGGCCGGAACGGGGTGCGCAGCCGCAGGTACGGGCCACGGAACAGGCCCTGCGCCTCGTCCTGGAGGAACCGGGCCAGGCTGGCCCGGGCGTCGTCGTCGGCCAGCGCGAACGTGGTGGTCAGGTACTCCAGCACCCCGGCCCGGGTCTCGGCGGCCAGTAAGGATGGGATCACGTGCCGCTCCCCGTCTCCGGGTCGAGGCCGAGTCGGCGGGCGAACTCGGCGTAGGCGGCCCGCATCTCCGCCTCCCGGTCCGGTTTGGTGAACGGCGGTACGTACTGGTCGGGTAGCTCGACCGAGCCAGGCTCGGCGTACCAGGCACTGACCGCCTTGTAATCGTCCTTGTCCTGCCGCACCCCGGCGGCGTGGTGGTCCTTGGCGATCTTCCGGCCGGCGGAGTCGAAGAACATGCCGTACTCGTACTTGCGCAGCACCGGGAACTGGGCCCGGTACATCAGGCAGAGTTGGTCGGCGGACAGTCCCAGCATCAGCGCGGCCAAGGCGTCGATCTCCACCAACGCGGCCCGCCGATCGAACTCGGTCCGCAACGGGGTGGCCATGGTCCACTCCGGACCAGCAGCGCCCAGCGCCGGCCGGTGCGCGAACGCCGGCGTCCAGCGGTCCTCGGCGAACCCAGCCTCGAACTGCTCGGCCCACAGCGGCGCGTAGTCGGCGGTCAGGCAGTTCAACCGCAAGGCCCGCAGCAACAGGAGCGACGCAGCCGGATGGTCCAGCGGTGCGGGGAACCGGTCAACGGTCTCCTTGTTCACCTTGCTCATCCCGCTGACCTTGACCAGGTAGTCCAGCGGCAACGATGCCCACAACCCAGCCACCAGTGCGGTCTTCCGGTTATCACCCATCGCCAGTGAGTGCACAGCGTTTACGTGCGCCGGTCCGGGGGGAAGCAGCGCGGCGTGCAGGGACCGTTCCAGACCGGCTTGGGTCATGTTTCGCCAGGCCAGGCGCCACAGGTCGGTGAATGGGCGGCTGTCCCAATGGTCGAGGCCGGCATCGTACCGCTCCCGGTCACAGGCCCGCTGGTAGTTGGTCCTCGGCACCACCTCCTCCCCCAACCCTTCCAGATCCCAGGCGGCATAGTCCTTGTTGCTCCGGCAGGGGTCGTTCGGCTGCCGAGCGAACGGCGTCGCCACCGTGAAATGCGGCCCCTGCAGAACAGCCTCAGCCCAGTCTTCCGGGTAGGCGGTCCGCCCGACGATGTAGCCCTCACGCTTGCCTTTGTCCTCCTCCCACCCCCTGGTCCACTCGAAGCCCAGCGTCGACATTCTGGTTGGCTGG
The DNA here is from genome assembly GCA_036565825.1 of Mycobacteriales bacterium. GTDB lineage: Bacteria > Actinomycetota > Actinomycetes > Mycobacteriales > DASULA01 > DASULA01. Next base: position 835 of record DATCXL010000700.1, on the reverse strand, counting down.
TCGGCGATCCTACGAAGAATGTCCAGATGCTCCACGGTGAGCGGCCGTAGCAGCCTGGCCTGATCGGCAGGCGTGCCTGCCTCATCAAAGAGCTCTGACCAAGTGCTCAACGTGCGCTCGTCGATTTTCACAACGCGAGACATGTGTGGCCGCAGGTCCCACCCGCCGTGTGGGTACTGAACACTTGGCACATCGCCGATTCCGTCATGAAGTAGCGACTCATCAAGCGTGCTTGGATGTTGCAGTGTATTCAAATTGATAAATATTGGATTGCGACTCTTGCCGTATATATTTATTCCGAATGAAACGTTGTTATTAATTTCTTCAAAGAATAATAGATTATTTCCAAATTGGGCGTGGCGACGAAGACGAGCGTAGGCTCCCGCACGCAGGTGACCGGCCTTGGGGTCGGTGAAGTGACTTTCGGGGTGGATCAGGCCGACGGCGCCTTGGTCGGCCATGGAGCGCCAGGTGCGTTCCATGAAGTTGGTGTAGAGGTTGGTCTGCACCCCGGCCAGCACCGGGTGCTCCACGGTCGAGCCGAGGTGTTCGGCCAACCCGGCCCAGTCGGTCAGATCGGCCAGGTACCGGTCCCGCGCTCGCTGGTCAGCCAAGACTCTGGTCCGGCGAGTTCGGAACTCCGCCTCAGTAATCTTCTCCTGCAACTGGAAGTACGGGTCCTGCTCTGCCAGTGTGACGTCGTCTGCCCACCTGGGCCGGACCCAGGGTGGGTTGCCGACCTGGAGGTTGAAGCCGCCGTCGCGGAAGATGTGGCCGAAGTCCAGGTCCCAGTGGAAGAAACCCTCCCGATCGGCGATCTCCCGCACCACGCCCA
>DATCXL010000691.1:0-2414 GCA_036565825.1 Mycobacteriales bacterium | reverse complement strand
TGGTGTTGCGGTGCGGTAACCGGCCCGCCCAGATTTGCGCCGGGGTGGTGAGCGGCTGCCGGTCGCCCTTGGTGGTGCGTTGCCCGAAGACCACGGCGGCCGGGACCGGGAAGAACGACGGTTTGACCAGATGCAGGTCCCACGGTTCGGCGAAGGCGGCGTGCACCGGCTCGACCGGGGAACTCCAGGTGCCGGTACGGAACCCGGCGAACTGGCGGCGGGACAAGACAGCAAGGGGCATGACGAACCCGAACCGGCCCCCATGCCTGAGATACAGCTCGGTGGCGCGGGCGACGAATAACCCGGACAGGTCCTGGTGGGTGGCCACCGCGGCGCCGGCCCAGAACTTGCGTTCGTTGCTCATGGCACGGAAGTTGGTCTGCATCGCCTCGGGCATGAACCGGTAGGCCAGCCACGGCGGGTTGCCGACCAGCACGTCGACGCGGTTGTCCTCGCGTGCTAGCCACACCGGGCGGGCCAGGTTTCGTACGTAGTAGCCCCAGATGTGGTCGCGGCCTTGGTCGTGTAGTTCACACATCGACCGGAAGGTGTCGCCGAGCAGGTCCTGGTCGTCGGGGTGCACGTCGTACCGGCGAAACGTGGCGGCAAGTGAGGGTGGAGGGCTGCCGGGGGTGCGGGAACATGCCTTGTCGGCCAGCTCGCCGACCAGCCGGTCGAACCGGCCGGCGTCGGCGAGGAGCCGTTCGGGGAAGCGCAGTTCGTTGACGAACCGTCGGTCGCCCTCGCTGGTCGTAACGGCCAGCGCGTTGTGTTCAAGCAGGCCACGGTGCTGACCCCACTGGACACTGTCACCCAGATACACCGGCACGCTCAGCGGAGGCCGGTCGTCAGCCCGCAGTCGTTCCATACCGATCGCCAGCAGGTAGGTGACCCGGGCCAGGGTCACGGCCACCGGGTGGACATCCACGCCGATGACCGACTGGGATAAGCCGCCCAACGCGTCGGCAGGTGAAACGCCGGCGTGCGTGGCGGCGGTCAGGTAGCGGCGCACCGCGTGGAACAGGAACGTGCCTGAACCGCAGCTTGGATCCAGGACCCGTTGGTTCAGCGGGTCGGTGACAGTGGCTGTCACCACGGCTTCGGCTAACCAGTCGGGCGTGTAGTACTCCCCCAGGCGGTGGCGTTGTTCCGGGGCGATGATCGACTCGTAGAGCACCTTCATCACGTCGTGCTCGACCAGGTGCCAGGCGAACCGGGTCAGCCGCCGCGCCAACGTCTTGACCAGGGTGTCTCCGCCGTCGACCTCCGCCGGCCAGTCGAAGAAGTCCGCTTCGATGACCCCACCGATCTGGGCGCCGACGAACAGGTGCCCGCCGAGCAGCTCGGCCGGGCGGATGTTCGGGTCCGCCGGATGGAACCCGACGACCGCGTGCCCGATGATCTCGGCCATGGCGACCAACAGGGTGTGCTCGACGAACAGGTCGTCCTCGTCGCGGAAGTTCGTGCCCAGCGCCGTGGTCAACAACTTGGCCCACAGCTCCCGCTTGAGCCGCACACCCGGCACGTCACGCACCCGCCGATACAGGGCGGACAGTTCAGAGAACTCCAGTGCGTGCGCGGGGCTCCCAGCACCCAGCCGCCGCTCGATCTCCACCGGAGTCGGCACGATCTTCTCGGCGGTCGCTAGCACCGCCTCCAACCACACACACAGGTCATCAACCTTGGGCGTGTGCGGGTCGACCTCCAGCGACGACACCAGACGCATCTCGCCGTCGACCAGGTGGTAGAGGTGCCACTCCGCGCCGTCGGTCAGCACACCGACGTAACGCTGCTTCAACGTCTCCGTACGGCTGGCGACGTAACCGCGAAGCTGCTGCACGGCATCGGCCCGCACATTGCCCACCCGCAGGTCACGCTTGACCTCAAAGACCGTGAACCCCACCTCAACATCGATACGCCGACGCTGCCCAGCGGGCGACTCAAGAACGATGTCACGAAGGTCGGAATCACACAGGCTGAGCGGGGCCGTGGCCAAGAGCATGTGTAGGTCACTCTGCACGTTGGCTTCCGTACGACCCGGCCGCCGGTCAGCCAGCCGCGCGACCAGCACATCAAGGTCTACCGCTACATCAGCCACTGACAGAGCGTATCCAGCGGGCTACCCGTTCTCTTGATCATCAGTGAATTCCTTAGTCCCCGCCGGATCGGCCTCGATGCGCCGCCGCTTCAGGGCTAGTTGCGGCCAAGGACGGCCCCTACGGAGCACGCTGAATATCTGGCCCGCAGCGTCCTGGCCGAGGCAGGGCCTACCATGAGCGCCATGAGCGCTGGTCATGCCTTTGAGTTGCCCGAGCACGGGGCGGGTGGACTGGCTGAGGCCGTGGCGGAGGCCGCCGCGGGGGAGACGGTGTACCTGACTCGTGGTGGTCGGCCGGTGGCTGCGGTGGTGCCTA
>DATCXL010000685.1:0-7200 GCA_036565825.1 Mycobacteriales bacterium | reverse complement strand
TGCTTCCAGGGCGTCGAGGAACTGGTCGTGTGACACGATCATTTTCTCCACGGTGCGGCGGAACGCATACGCCGAGGACTCGAACCGTTTGAGCAGCGCCGAGCGCAGCAGGCCGGCGTTCTGCGCCTCGTACTGGGCCTCACCCCCACGGTCTCGGCGGAACCGGGACGGCACGTACCGGGCCAACGACAACACCTCGCCGGGCGCGTCCAGCAGGACCGCGTCCGCGTCGGGACGGTGGGCCAGGACCTGCGCGCCCAGCGCGGTGGCCAGCCGGTCGAACAGCCCAGGCAGGGCCGCGTCCAAGTCGTAGTCGACCCGACGCACCCGCGGGGTGGGGAACCGGATCGGATGGGCGACCCCGCCGAGGGTGACGGTGTCGCCGACGTAGTGGTGCTTGACGAACTGGCGGGTCCGGCGCACCGCGACCTGGTCGATCACATCGAACAGGTGTTCCGGGGACAGGTTGTCCGGCTGAATGCGCATCGCCCGGTCGAAGTACTCCCGCAGCGACGGGACCCCGACATCGGCGAACGCACCGTCGTTGGGCACAAAGTAGGAGATCAGATTGTACAGGTCATACAGGCTGTTGTTCACCGGGGTGGCGGTCACCAGCACCAGGTCCTTGGGGGCCTGGCCGGCCAGCACCGCCCGCAGCGCGTCTGCCCGCCGCGTCGACGCGTTACGCAACGCGTGTGCCTCGTCGACAACGACCATGGCATAGGCATCCGGATCCTGCAGCGCACTGGACGCCTGCCCGGCCAGGTCCAGGTCACCGACAAGCTCTTCGAAGGACACCACGTCAGCGGGCAGGTTCTGCTCCCGCAGGAACGGCACCCAGGTCGAGTCCCGCAACGTCGCCGGGGCGACCACCAACACCTTCTGCCGGCGGCTGATCGCCGCCTCGTAGATGAGCTCCCCGGCGATGAACGTCTTACCCAGCCCGACCTCGTCGGCGACGATCACCCCGCGCCGTCGGGCCAACAGCCGCCTAGCCCGCCACACCCCGTCGGCCTGAAACCCGGTCAATCCCAGATGCGACAGGCCGCGGGCTGCGGTCTCCTCCTCGACCTCCGAGCCATACAACTCGTAGAGCATCCGCAAGAACACCTGCCACGGCAGATGCGGCGCCCACCGCTGCTCGTACAACCAGGCCAGATCGTAAGGCTCGGAGACCGCCCACAGCTCCTCAAACCAATCGCGAACCGCGGCCACCGTGCCCGGATCGAACTGGCCGAGGTTCAACTCTCGATTTCGCGCCAACCCCGCGAAGGTGAAGTTCGATGAGCCACTCATCACATGCGGCAACGCGGTGTCCACGATGAACGCCTTGCCGTGCAAGAACCCGCCGGCGTAGCGACGCACCTGCACCCGCGGGCGAGCCTCCTCGCCAGCAAGCGTCCCCCGCAGCCAGGCCACCAGACGGCGGGCATCCGCATCAGCCTCGCGAGTGAACCCCACCAGGTCACGTTCCGCAGCCAACGAGCGGTCATGGCCCTCCAATGCGCGGCGGACCTCCCGACCCTCCGCCGCGTGCCCCCGGCCCGACGCCAACGGGCGGACCCGGGCGTACTCATCCGGATCCGGTTCGGCACCCAGCAGTAACCGCACCGGACCAACCAGCTCCAACTCCTCGGCCAGCAGCCGGAACCCGCCCGGGTTGAAGAACGCCGTCGCGATCGCCACCGGCGGCGGAACTGCCAGATGCGTCCGCATCCCGCCAAGCAGCACGTTCAACGCCTCCGCGACCGTCTCCTTGGAGGCTGGTCGGTTCGTGGCGAACGTCGGTCGGAAATCTCCGGCCGAGGCCGCGCTCATGCCGCACCCGCTGACGCGCCGGCCGCCCACTGGTCGAAGTACCCGAGCACCGCAGCCAGCCGCTCGGCGTAGTCCCAACCACGGTGGAACGTGGCAAAGATGTGCTCCACATCCGCCCGACTCAACCCGTACAGGTGCGCCACGACCGCGTCTAGCTCGGCGATCAGGCCGTTCTTCGTTGCCTCGTCGGTGACCGAACCCACCGGGACACCCACATCGGCGGCCCAGTGGGCGTACCGCTGATCCACCGCCGCTAACCGGCCAGCAATGTCAACGACACGCTTGCGTAGCGGGCTATCGCGGGCCGGGCGCGGGATGGGGAAAGAAGACAGAAGGCCATAGGCGACGTTCAGTTCGACGTATCGTCTCGCGTACCAATCAAGTGGAACACTCGACAAGAGCCCGAGGAGATAGGCTTCATCCGTCGCTACTCCTTTCTTGCGAAGCAAGTATGGGGCCTTGTGGACGAGCGGCCTGTTCGGTGGCAGCAAAGCACAAATGACTGTGCGTGAATCGGTGGCGCGAGATATCTCGCGAAAGGCGATCCGCGGATGCAGGCACGGCAGCGTTGCGCTGTCTGCAGCCCACACGGCTGGCATGCCGTAGAAGGCACTATCGGTGCGCCGGATCTGCCGACGACGGCGGGCCTGTAGCCAGGGGATCACATCTGCGGCCTTGGCGTAGGCGTAGGGCTCGCCAAAGTCTGGATTCCAGAGGTTGAACGATCGACCGGTAAGTACCGGCAGGTCCCCGGAGGGGCGGGCGAGGTCGAAGTCGAACATGGCCTTGTTGTCGGTTGTGTGCAGCTCGCGTAGCGGGACGAACTGCCAGTCCCCGCCGGGCACGTCCAGCCGGGGATGAGCCCGCAGCTTGAGGAACACGGCCAGGCTATCCTCGTGTGGCAGCAGCGGGAACGCCGCCCCGTCGGACCAGCTCGCGAACTCGGCCGCGGGTAGGCGCCGGACCGGGTACTGCAGGCCGTGCTGGTACTCGGCCAGGGAGAAGTAGGGGCCACGCAGGCCCACCTGCCCGGAGTGCGACCTCCCCTTGACGAGGGTGACCAGCCCGATGGTGTACTGCGGGTGGATGTCGAACAACCAGTGGCGACTGTTGGTCAGTGTTGCCACCTCGGCGAAGGCGCCTCCATCCAGGATGGTGGTACGCCACTGCGCTCCGGCCCGGCCGTTGAGGATGCCGCGGGGCAGGACGACGCCGGCACGCCCGTCGGCACCGAGCAAGTGCCAGAATCGCCAGGCGAAGGCCAGCGACAGGTCGGTATCGGTTGCCGCGCGCAGCCCGGGAAACGGACCCACGCCCAGCGCATTCTTGGCCGTCTCGGTCGCGGCGACCTCGGCCTGGTATTCGGCGAGCAGGTCGGGCCGGTCGATCTTGTAGCGGGCGGTGGCGGCGTTCTTGTCCTTCTGGGACATCGACCGGAGGCCAGGGAACCGCAGTGCCCACCACTGGTGCTCCTCGACCTTGACCTTCTCCCACGGCGGGTTGCCGAGCAGAACGTCGAAGCCAGGCTGGTCGCGGAGGAATACCTCGGGGAACCGGACCGGCAGGTGCACTGCACGCAGTTCGCGCACCTTGTTCTGAACATCGTCGGTAGTGGCCATCTCTAGGGCCATCTGCGCGTCCAGCGGCCGGGGTATCACCCCGAGACGGACCGCGAGGGCAGCGTCACAGAGCAGGCTGGCTTCACGGGCCTGGTCCAGCGCGGCGGCGTAGGCGCGGGCAGCGTGGCGGACTTCCTGTTTGGTGGCCTCAGCGGTGGCGGCGACGCGCTGCAGGTGGGTGCGGGCGGTAGCCAGCGCGGCCTCGACCCGATCGGCGTAGAAGCTGACCTGTCCGGGAATCCGCTGGGGCTCGAGGATGTCGAGGATTTCATCAAGGGTGGCGATTCCGGTGAGGCTGTTGCCGATGACGAGGCCGTGGTTGAGGGCGCTCATCGGCAGACCGGGCACGAAGGTGTGGATCCAGATCGCCAGGCGGGCCAGCTCGACAGCCATCAGGTTGAGGTCCAGGCCGTAGATGCAGCGCCGCGCGATCTGGCGGCGCAGGAGCGCGCCGGTCTCGATCTGGACTTCGCTGGCCTGCTCACCCAGCGCGGTGCGGGCGGCTTGGTCGAGCCGCAGCAGTTCGTCGCTGACCGCCGGGATGGGCCGTTGGCTCAGGTAGGCGGTGAACTTCGCTTCGATACGGTCGATCGCGGCGACCAGGAAGTGCCCGGACCCCATCGCCAGGTCGGCGACCCGAAAGTCGAAGAACGCCCCAGCGGCTCCGGCGTCGTCGCCGGCGTCGTGTAATGCCGCGACCCGGGCCAGGTGTGCATCCAGGGCGGGCTCGAGTGCGGTGTCGAGCAGGTGCTCGACAGCGAACTGCTTGGTGAAGTACGAGCCGGTGCTCTTGCGCACCCCGCTCTTGTTGTGCAGGTAGATCTGCCCGGCCGGTACCACCACCGTCCCGCCGGGCTTCGCGGGAACGTAGGTGCCCTTCTCGTCAAGGTCGAGGTCGACAGGGGCGATCGACAGGCTCGACTCGAGCAGGCCCTCGTAAATGGTGCCGAACTCCCGCACACTCAAGCTGCGGAAGTCCACCGGCCCCCGGGTACCGTCCTCACCCAAGTCGACCAGCAGGGCGCGCAGGACCGGCCCGAATTCCGCGTCGTTCAGCCGCATCCCGGCCAGCGCGGCTCCAGAAGGGTTGGTGTCCGGGTCGCGGGAGAACAGCCCGCCGTTGTAGGCCGGCACGTCCCAGCCGCGGTTGCCTTCCTCGACGGCGTTCCACACCGCCTGCATGTCATCCCACAGGCTGCTGGCCTGCTCGTCGAACACCAGGTCCGGGGCGGCGGCGAACTCCTTGGCCAGCGTCTTGACCGCGTGCCGGTCATAGCGCGGGTTCCGCCCGTAGGGCAGTAGCCCACGGTCCTCGGCGTAGGCCAGAAACAGCATCCGGAACAAGACGAGCAGGCTGCGGTGGTACGCCTCGGCCAACTCCTCCTCGTTGGCCGGGTGCATCTGCTCGGCGAGAGCCGTGGCCAGCCCAGGGATCACCTCGCCGTAGATGCGCTCCCGCAGCCGCTGGCCCAGATCGGCGGCGAAGTTCGCCGAGGCGGCCAGGATCTGCTCGACCGCCCCGCCCGGCGCCAGTGCACCTGCGGCGAACAACAACGCCAGATAGGCCGCGTCCTGTTCGGCCAGCAGCGTCAGGTCCAACTCGATGAAGGTCTCACCCTGGCCCTTACGACCTACCCCCACCTCCGGGCGGGCCGCATACAGGCGGATCTGAGCGCCGCGCAGCACGACCAGCCACCCCAGTCTCTCCTGGGCCGCCAGCGCCAACCCATGCGCCACCGGAGTGACCGCGCCGAACCGCGAGGACGGCCGGTCGAATACCTCGTCGGCGTCCAACAGCACCGCCAGCGCCCGGCTGGTCCCCTCCTCGGTGAGCAACAGCGCCGCCGACCCGTGCGCAGCCGTGCCATATCCCAGGGCGTGCACCAGCGCTAACCCGCGTAACCCCAGCAACGGTCGCGCCTTGGCTCCTGCGGTCTGCCAGTCCGCCCGCTGGGGAACACCGGTGCGCAGCTCGTGCGAGGCAAATAACCCCGAGTTCACCACACCCGGCGTGAGCTGATCGGCCACCGCGACCAACAGCCGGTCAAGCAACCGCGCCGCGGCATGCCGATCCCGCTCACCCAACCCCGCCGCGGCGATCCGCTCAGCCCGCTCCACCGATACCCCCAGCACCGGTGAGGGATCCCCAGAGGTGCCGACCATCCCCGCGCACGGCACCCCGTCGGCGCCCGGGTAGATCACCACCAACAGCACCGGGCTCGGCCGGTTTGCCTGCCGCTTACGCCACAACGCCCGGAGTTCATCCACCTTCGGCCGGCCCCCGACCGACCAGGCAACGGCGACCTCGAGGGCGTTCTGACCCTGGCCGAACAACACCCGGTCCGCACTCAGCCCCGTCGGAGCACCGGACGGCCTGTGCCACGGCAGCACATGCCCGTCGAAGTCGTCAAGGAACCCTTCGGCCACCTGCACCAGTACGTCCTGAGCATCCCCGCCAGGCACGCCACCGTCCGGGTCGACACCCATCACACCCACCCCCACCAGAACCACCAGCGCGTCCCCACCAAGGACCAACCCCGTACGCATACTCCTCGTGCGGTCAAGTTCCGTAAGCGGCAGGCAGAGTTGACTGCCAGTGACGCCAGCACCTGCCTACGCCAACGTCGGTATCTCACGGCGACACCACACGGGCTGCGCGTGGCACCTGGGCCAGTAGTCGGGCGGAACGAGCGCAACCACCGCCTCTGCCGAGAGAGTGCGGACACATCTGCACTCGTCCACGTCGCCGAAGTCGGGCCCTGCTGCCGCCGGACCTGCCAGCGGCGCGTACGTCGTCAGTAGCCGACGTGCCATCACCGGCGGGACAGCTCCGCACGTGCCGCATGCAGGTAGTCCGCCTGCTTGGCGCCCAGCGAGGACATCCACCGATGGCACTCGCTACCTCGATTCGCAACGTGGCTGGACAGTTCTTGAAGCACGGATGCGCACCGCTTCGGCGCGTTCCTGCGGTCCCGGCCGGCCTGTCATCCAGCCCAGCGCCGCACCAAACGCGGCCCGATTCGTGGGTGCAGGCGGTTTAGGTGTAGATGGCATGCTGCTGCTGCGCGTCGCCCACCAGGTCGGCGATGACCGCCGCCTGATCATCGGCATGGTTCCCTTGTAGGGTCAGTCAAAGTGCACCGTGCCCTAATCAAGAGCTGCGAATCGACCAGCGAAAGTACGGTCCGCGCGTTCCGTTTCATATCCACCGGGTTGCACACCGCGAGAACCGCCAGGTGTGCTGCCTCGGCCACAGGACCCGATGTGAGGGTCGGTGATCTGGGTCTCCGTTGAGTGGATTCAGACCACCCGCGGCCGAAGGGATGTCACCGGCTTGGTGCTATACCTTGGGTAGAGTCCGCGGTATCCCAAACGGCGGTAAGGTGCGAAGGGAACGCTTTGAGGGACCTCCAACCAGCCCGGCCAGCAGGATTACCGCGCGATGAGCTCTTCATGGCTACGTGTGTAACTATTTGATCGCACCTGCATACTGATGATAATCGCACGACTAGTTTGGTGGTGTTCGCATTGGTGACTGAGGTGGCCTCAATTACTCGGTGCCCCGAGACAGGGCTATGAGGCTTATTCACGAGAGTTTGTAGAATTGTAGGCCGATGACTGCGGTGATGGTTTCGTGGAAGGTGGACAGTGGCCGCCGGTAGTCGGTGTGGAGGATCCGCCAGGTTTTCAGGTTCGCGATGGTCTGCTCGATTTTCCAGCGGATGCGGTTGATGGCGGTGTTGAAGTTCTTCTCCCAGTCGAG
>DATCXL010000661.1:0-2809 GCA_036565825.1 Mycobacteriales bacterium | reverse complement strand
TCGCTGGTACAGGGCGGTGATCCGCTGGGTGGTGGCCGGGTCTGGGGTGGTGATGCCGGCGAGGGTGGGCACGACGTCCATCTCGAGCTGGCCGGCGAGGAACCGGGGGTGCCAGCCGCGGGCGACGAGGGCGCGCAACTGCCGCACCGGTTCGGGCACCGGTTCGGTCCGGATGGTGGCGGGGGCGGTCAAGGTGTCTCCAGTGGAGGGTCAGGCGGTTTCGAACAGGGCGGGTTGGTCACCGAGCGGCCGGTTGCTCCACAGCACCTCGACGCGGTTCGCCCACGTCCCGCCCTGCCCGGTGGACGCAGCGAACTCGACCCGGTGCCAGCCCGGGTACAGGTCCCGGTCGTACAGGGCCGACGGGTAGCCGCTGAGCACGACCGAGGCCTGGCAGGAGTGCAGGGCCTCGGCCAGTTCGTGGTGCTGATCTGGCGCGCCCATCTCGTGCCGGTACGAACCTGACGACCTTGTCCCGCTCAGGTACGGCGGGTCGACATACAGGCACACCTGCGGGCTCGCCCCGTAGGAGGCGATCACGTCCAGGGCCGGCCGGCACTCCAGGCTGACGTGGTGCAGGCGGTCCGCGGCGGGGGCGATTCGGCCGACGTAGCCGGACAGGTAGCCGGGCATGCCCAACGAGCTACGAGACGGATCGACGTAGTTTCGCCACCCCGTGCGGCGCATCAATCCGGCCCTGCCCTGGGTGAGTAGGACCCACACCCGGCGGGCGCGTTCCAGGTCGTCCGGGGCGCCGTCCAGGTCATAGGCGGCTACGTGTTCCGCGCGGGAGTGCGGGGTCAGTGCGCACACCCGGGCCAGTTCGGCAGGCCTGTCACGGAGCACCCGCCAGAAGCAGTTGTGCGAGGCAAGCCCCTCGGCAACGTAGGTGCGGCTAGACGTCTGGATGGCCATAACGTCCTGTTCACCGATGTACTCCTTGGCCACGAGCCCCACTGGTTGGTGTCCGTAAAGGGACGAGTTCTCCAGACACCGGGCGTTGAAGTTGCGGATCAGGCGCTGCGGCCCGATGAGGCTCAGGAAGCGCAGCACCTCCGGCTTGCCTCCTCCGAGCGACATCGTGGCGACCGGAAGCCAATGCGAGGACCGACGCGCGACGTGCTTTCGGACGTCGAATCCGCGCTCCTTGAGCAACTGCTCGCATAGGTCAGCCTCTGGTCCGAGCTTCTGTGAGACCGAGACGCGCCAGCCGCTGCTGTTGACGCCGGCCGACAGAATGTTGCCCTCACCGTCGTAAAACCCAGCCAGCCAGCCGGCTTCCCATGAGTGTTCGCGCTCGACCACGTCGAGCAACTTGACCACCCAGCTTCGCTGTCTGACACGGTTGCAGATCAGGCTCTCGGTGCGGAGCCAACGGGCTCCACGGCTTCGTCCGGGCGGGCCGCTGCATAGCCACATGTGATCCGCGGATGCCGTGACCTCGGTGCCATCATTGAAAGTGAGCCGGAAGCACGGCTTGCGAGTGGCGGTAACCGCCTCGACTTCGGTCATGCGCCAGCGTCGGTAGCTGGTCGGGACGCGGCGGCCCGGTTGCTTGTCGGTGGCATTGTGTTCGTCGAATCCAATTAGCTGGTCGCCGACGTGGATGTCGCCCGCGCGCACCCATCGGTAGTCGGCGGTTAGGACGCGCGTGGTGGGCGCGACACACATCACGTCACCGTCGAGGTCGTTGACCGTCTCCATGACCGATGGCGGTTTGGCCAGCAGCACGGCCAGCGATCCGGCGAACGGCTCCACGTAGTGGCGATGCGCGGGTAGCAGTGCGGCGATCCGCTCGGCGTGCGTGGACTTCGACCCGAAGTACATGATCGGTGGCTTCACGTTCACCTCCTGTGTGGACGTTGGGGTGCCGCCCGGGTCAGGGGGCAGCGTGGGGTCAGTCGTCGCCGAGTTCCCAGGGGTCGGGGATGCGCTCCCACCCCCACGAGGACATGCCGGCGGCCAGGCGGCGGATCCGGTAGCGGCCGGGGCGGAGCACGGCGGCGGGAAGCCGGCCGATGTGGGCGGCCAGGTCGCAGGTCAGGTCGGCGTCGCCGAGGCGTTCGGCGAGCGGGTGGCGGATCGTGTGCTTGCCGTTGGCGGCGAGCGTGACGAGGTGCCCCGTCTCGTCGTCAGCGAGGATGTCGCTGGCAGCGGTGGGGTTCGGGCAGTCGACGTCCGAGCAGGTGATCAGCCCGGTGGTGGGCAGGACCAGGGTCTCTCCGCATCCCATGGGGCAGCCGCCGGACACGGCGGGCATGGTCGCGGCGGCGGGCAGGGTGGTGTCGGTCATGTCGCTGGGTCTCCTGTGTGGATGCTGTGGGCGGCCGCGCGGGGTCACGGCGCGGGCGGGGCGGGTCAGGGGGCGGGTTGTCCGGTGAGGACGGCCATGGCGCCGACGGCGAGGGCGAGGGTGACCGCGACCAGGCAGGCCAGGACCCGCTGGTCCCACGTCCACGGGTCACGCTCAGGCATCGGCCGGTTCCCCACTGGCCAGCGAGGTGACCGACGCCAGACGGACACGGACGTCACCGCGTCCCTCCCGGTCGCAGGTCCAGCACAACGCGGTGTCCGAGTCATCGCGCAGCACCTGGGCGTGGAACTCGCACACGTCCATCGGTGGGCGGTCGCACCCGTTGTCGCAGGTGATCTCGACGTGATGGGTGGCCCGCTCGCCACACGGTCCGAGCGGGATGGAAAGGACGGCCCCTTCGACGGGGCAGGTCTTCTCAGGCACGGGTGTCTCCTGTCAGGTTGTCGGGCCAGGCGACCTTGGCCAGTGCGGCCCGGTGTGTGGCGGGCATGGGGG
>DATCXL010000649.1:0-3065 GCA_036565825.1 Mycobacteriales bacterium | reverse complement strand
CTCGCCGGGTGACGGGGTGCCCGGCGAGCCCGCAGCGTGATCGAGAGGGTCAGCTCGTGTACCCGAGCCGGGTCGCCCTCGCCAGGGTCATGTACGACGCCCCCTGTACCTTGGCGTCCTCTGTCGTCCCCTCGAAGCCGTCTTCGGGTGCGTCGTCGTGGTACACCCACACAGATTCGTTCGGGCCGATCCCTGACTCGTCATCGCCGGGGTACTCGACCCTTGCCGCGCGGGATTTCACGACCCCCTGCACCAGGACGTCGAGCCAGTCACCGCTGAACGTCAGCGCGGTCTTCTTCGTGAACGTGTCCAGGCTGGCGCCGTCGGACCATGACGGACTCTTGAGCTTCTCCACCCGTTCGATCCAGTTCTGCTTCACGTCCTTCTTACTGACGTTGGACCCGCCCTCCTTCCACATGATGGCGTTCCAACAGTCCTGGGTGATCTCGAACTCCACCACCCGCAGGCTGATTACGTCGGTCCGCTCCTGGGAGAAGTACTCGGAGTGGTCCGGCTTGATGAAGCTGATGCTGATGGTCTTGTCCCCCGGGGCTCCCCCTCTGAACCCGACCACCTGGTTCGTGTTGTTGACCTGAATCTTGTACGGCGGGGATTCCACCCGGTATGCCATGGGCATGACGCCAACCCCCTCGGTAACTGGCAGACGCGGCGCGCCCGACAATAGCCCGCGAAATGCGGGAGAGGATAGTCACCCGAACGTGTCAGGCAGTTCGTCCGATCAGGCCGACACGCGTTAAACCATTGCATCCATATGCGCCGAGTAATAACGCAAATTCCTAGCCCGCAATAATCGCCACACCGCGGCCCCGGCGGTCAACCCTCACCCCGTTCTGGCACCAGCCGGAGGAACCGGATGGCACGGCCGACCTCCCGGTAGTCCGACGCGCTGCCGTCCACCTCGAAGCCCATTGAAGCGGACGAGCCGCGCGGCGATCCGGGGGCGGCGTGGCGCGTAACGCGCCATGAACTCGCCACCGTCCTCGCGCGTCAGGGGTTCGGCGCGGGCCGACATGGTGCGCCAGCCGACCTGGATCCCGGCCTCGGGGTGTGATGGAAGGTCCAGCACCTCGACAAAGATCTGTACACAGCGCAAGCGCGACACCGTCTACCAAGAAGACGCCTCCACCGTCCGCACCGAGTCCGGACCCCGCGTGGTGGCCGCGCTACGGAACCTGGCGATCGGAGCCCTACACCTGGCCGGACGCACCGACACCACCCAAGCCACCCGCTGGGCCGCACGACGCCCGAACGACCCTTCGCCATCTCGGACTCACATCATGAACCCGAACGGAGCAGTCATGACCACACCCGACGACCACGCCCTCCTGCGGCGGGCCATCGCGCTCGCGGCGAAGGCACGCGAGAGCGGTAACCCGCCGTTCGGGTCGCTGCTGTCGGGACCGGACGGGACGGTTCTGGCAGAGGAGCACAACACGACCCTCACCGACAGAGACATCACCGCACACCCGGAACTGAAACTGGCGAGGTGGGCCGCCAGGGAGTTGGACGCGGCCACGGCGGCAGGAACCACGATGTACACCAGCTGCCAGCCGTGCGGGATGTGCGAGGCGGTCATCCAACGGGCGGGGCTACGGCGGGTGGTGTTCGCGCTGTCGAACGAACAGCTCCTGGACATCAGGCCGGGCAGCGGCCAGCCGCCCGTGCCGCAGGACGGCCCCGCGCTGCTCGACGAGGTGCGGGCCGTGGTCGAGGGGTACTACCGCTGACCGTCTGGCATCGCGGCCATCTCTCAGCTCGTCGTCTTGATCGCGGATCTCAGAACGCCGCCAGTACACGTGGTCGCACACGGTGGAGCGGGAGATGCGCCTTCATCTCGCATTCGGACCAGCCGGTCGAAGATCCGCTTCACCGTGTGGCGTTGCTGGCGCGGAGCGTCCAGATCCGCTCGCAGCCACCGGTCGATCACGGGTTTGAACGGATCCAGCCGGTCCGCAAGACCGCCGCGACCATCCTCGATAACCCAGGACGTCTACATGGGCCGCAAGGCCGTTAGCCGCCGCACCGCCGACGCCCTCGAACACACGTTCGACGACCAGTCGCCGAAGATTTCGTGAGGATAAAGTGTGAGGCCACCCTTTTTGGCAGATGCTGGCAAGCCTCTGACCTGCTGTGGGGTGGACTGAATGTGCCAGAACCCGAACCACCTCCCAGCAGCTCAGGGGCCACTTGTGGCGGTTGCGCCGGTACGTCGGCGGACACCGTGACGTGGGCCGCCCGACGTGATCACGTCGTACCGCGCTACGCATTCACGCCTTATTAGGGCTGACCAGTCCTGTTTGGTAAGCGACGACAACCAGTTGTGCGCGGTCGCGCGCACCCAGTTTCGCCATCGCGTGGCTGACATGGGTGCGCGCGGTGGCCGGGCTGAGAAACAACTCGATGCCGATCTCGTTGTTGCTCATACCCAATCCCACCAGGGCTAGCACTTCACGCTCGCGCCGGGTCAGCACCGCGAGCCGGTCCTCCGCGGCCTGGGTGGCTGTTCGTTGCGCGGTGAACTGGCCGATGAGGCGTCGGGTGATCCGCGGCGCGAGCAGCGCGTCTCCGGCGGCGACCACCCGGATGGCATGCAGGAGTTCGGCCGGTCCGGCGTCTTTGAGCAGGAAGCCGCTGGCGCCGGCTTGCAGTGCCTCGAAGACGTACTCGTCGGTGTCGTAGGTGGTCAGGATGAGGACTCGGACCTGCTCCAACCCGTGCGTCTCGGCGATCTGGGTGGTGGCTCGAATCCCGTCCAGCTTTGGCATGCGGATGTCCATGAGGACGACGTCGGGGCGGGTGGCGCGGGCCCGCTCGACGGCTTCGGCGCCGTTAGTGGCTTCTCCCACCACCGTGATGTCGTCCTCGAGATCGAGGAGGACCCTGAACCCGGATCGGACGAGACCCTCATCATCGGCGAGCAGCACCTTGATTGGAGCGTTGGTCAACGGTGACGCGGCCGCTGCGTTCATAGGCGTGACCCGGTCGGCGTGAGGGGCAGCCGGGCCCTGACCTCGAACCCTCCGCCCCGAATCGGTTCCGCGTCG
>DATCXL010000644.1:0-5311 GCA_036565825.1 Mycobacteriales bacterium | reverse complement strand
GTGCTGCGGCTGACGCGACCGCCGGCCAGTACGACAAGCTGCGTACGGCGGCCCTGCAAGCCGGCAAAGACACGGCCTTCTCCGCGACGGAGGCCGCGGCCGGTGAGGAAGAACTGGCGAAGGCCGGTATCGGGGTCGCCGACATCACCTCCGGTGCTCTGACCGGTGCCCTGGACCTAGCAGCGGACGGGAACATCTCAGTGGCCGACGCGGCATCCGACGCGGCCACCGCCATGGTCGACTTCAAGCTGTCTGGTCGGGACGTTCCGCACGTCGCTGACCTGCTGGCCGCTGCCGCGGGTAAGGCCCAAGGTGACGTCGGGGACATGGCCCAGGCGATGAAGTTCGTCGGACCGGTCGCGGCGGGCATGGGTGTGTCCCTGGAGCAGACGGTCGGCACCCTGGCCCTGTTCGCGACACACGGTCTGATCGCCGATCAGGCTGGCACGTCACTCCGCGGTGTGCTTTCGGCGTTGACGTCACCGTCGAAGCAGGCCGCCGAGGTGATGGCCAAGCTGGGCATCAGCGTGTTCGACTCCAGTGGCAAGTTCATCGGCCTGGACGGTGTGGCCGGGCAGTTGCGCACGTCGATGGCCGGACTGACCGAACAGCAACGAAGCCAAGCCCTGGGCATGATCTTCGGCAACGAGCAACTGTCGGCTGCCCGCGTGCTGTACGAGTCCGGCGCCGAGGGCGTCGACAAGTGGACCCAGTCCGTGAACGACGCGGGGTTCGCGCAGGACCAGGCCGCCAAGCGCATGGACAACCTGTCCGGCGACTTGGAAAAGCTGAAAGGCTCGATCGAGACCGCGCTGATCCAGGAAGGATCCGGGGCCACCGACGTGTTGCGTGGCCTGGCCCAGCACGCCGGGAACGTGGTCGACGGGTTCCTGGCCCTTCCGGAGCCTTTGCAGGCTGGGGCGGCTGGTATCGCCGGGGTGACCGGTGCGACCCTCGGTTTGCTCGGTGTGGTCGGCACGGTCGCCCCGAAGGTGTCTGCTGCCCGTGAGTCTTTGCGGTCGATGGGTGAGATGGGGGTCCGCGCCGACAAAGCCCTCGGTGTGGCTGGGAAGACGTTGGGTGCGTCGATTCCGGTGCTGGCGGTGGCCGGGGTTGCCCTGGACATCTGGGCCCAGCACCAGGCCAAGGCCAAGCAGCGCGTCGACGACTTCGTGTCCGCCCTGCGTGCGGACAACGATGTGGTCGGGACGAACACCCGCCAGCTCGCCGCGCACAACTTGGAGGAAGCGGGCGCGCTCAAAGCCGCACAGGATTTGGGTATCAGCCTGTCCGATGTGACCGACGCGGCGCTGGGTAACCAGGCGGCGATGGCCTCGGTGACCGAACAGTTGGCCCCCTACATTGAGCAGGCTGATCTGAGTGCGTCGGCCGGTGACACGGTTACCGGGGCGACACAGCAGTGGTCCGAAGAGGTCGCGACGCTGCGTGAGGCGTTGGGCGGGCAGAACAAGGACCTGTCCGCGGCGATCGAGGCGTCCAAACGACAGACCGAGGCGACCGGTCATGCCACTGAGGCCACCGACGCGCAAACGGTCGCCTCGCAGGCCGCATCGGTGTCGCTTCAGGACGAGAAGTCCGCGGCCGACCAACTCAAGGACTCGTTGGACGCGCTGAACGGGAAGAACATCACGGCCGAGGAAGCCGCGATCGACTACCAGCGGGCGATTGACGACGCCACCCAGTCCATAGACGACAACGGGAAGACCCTGGATATCAACACTGACGCCGGTAGGAAGAACATGTCGGCGTTGATTGACCAGGCGAAGTCCGCGCAGGACTACGCCCAGGCTGTGTTGGATCAGACCGGTGACCAGCAGAAGTCGAACAAGGTCCTGGACGACGCGCGGGGTGCTCTACTCAAGGTCGCCGAACAGGCAGGGTTGACCAAGGGTGAGGCGAAGAAACTCGTCGACCAGTACCTGAAGACGCCTCAGATTGTGCAGACCCGGATCGACGTCGCGGCCGCGGCGGCGAAGAAGGAACTCGACGCGGTCGACAACAAGATGAACAAGCTGAAGAACCGCACGATCACCCTGAATGTGCGGACGATCTATTCGGATCCTGGGACGTCGGTGCGCACGTCGAGTGGGCTTGTCGGTCGTGCCGGCGGTGGGCCGGTCTACGGGCCAGGCACCAGGACATCGGACGACATTCCGGCAATGCTGTCCAACGGTGAGTTCGTGCTGCAAGCGTCCGCCGTGGACAAGTACGGGCTCGATTTCCTGGGTCAGCTGAATCGGGGCATGGTGCGCGCGTTCGCCGGTGGCGGGTTCGTCCGCCACTCCGAATCGGTGCGCCATGTTCAGTACATGCCTTCTGCTCTGCCCGCGTCGCCGGCGCAGCAGGTCATCACCGTGAACGCGCAGATGAGTAGCGGAACGCCGGACAGTGTGGCCCGTGAGGTGGCGTGGCAGATGCGCACGGCGGGAGTGTGACATGGCGGTGACCGGGGACTGGCAGGTGTCCTACCGGGGCCTGGATCTGGGTGTGGGCTCGCCGTACACCCTGGTGCAGGCCATTGAGGGCCTGATGGACTATCCGGGTGTGGTGACCGAGGATCAGCCGCGTCTGCGTCAGCACGGGCTCACCCCGGGTGCTGATTTTCTGTCGGGCCGGTCGACGGTGTGGCAGGTGCAGGTCAGTATCCGTGACCTGGTTGGGTTCGCTGCTGCGTGGTCGGCGCTGCGTCGCGCGCTGTCACCCGGGATGGAGACGGAGGCGCCGCTGATCTTCCGGATTCCTGGTGTCGCGGATGGTGGTGTGCGGCGGATAGTGGGTCGGCCGCGTCGTCTGTCGATGCCGATCGGGCCTGACCACGTCTTCGGTGTTGGTACTGTGACAATCCAGTTCGACGCGTCGGATCCGCGGATCTACGACGACGTCGAGTCGACCGTGTCCACGGATCTGGCCGCAGCCGTCACCGGGCACGCCTGGCCGCAGACGTGGCCGATGGACTGGGGCGGGGCATCCACGTCGGGCATCGTCACCGCGACCAACGAGGGCACCTACGCGGCTCCGTGGACGGCTACGATCACCGGCCCGGTGGTTAACCCGAGTATCGAAAACGTCGACACCGGACAGGCGCTGAACTTTTCAGCCAACGGCGGGTTGGCTCTGGCCGTCGGGGAAACCCTGGTCATCGACTCCGCAACCCGCACCGCTCTGCTGGGCGGCACAGCGTCCCGGTACGACCGGCTGGCCTCCCCGGTGTCCTGGTGGGACCTCGACCCCGGGGACACCCGGCTGCGTTTCGGCGGCTCCACCACCGGCACACCGACCATGGCCGTCACGTGGCGGTCCGCGTGGATCTGAGCAGGAGGACGATGTGACGGTTACCGCCAAACCACTGTGGACCCAGGCCGGCGGGGAAACCGCCGTGCAGGCCCGGCGGATGACGCAGGCCCTGTTCGGCGGCCGGGTTGGTGTGGTCGCCGCCACGGACTGCTCGGTGGCCCAGAACGGCACCCCGAACATGTCGATCAACGTGGCGGCCGGGCAGGTCGTGGTGGCCGGCACGGAGTCGACCAGCCAGGGCTACTACGTCGTGTACAACGACGCGGCGGTCAACCTGGCTGTCGCAGCGTCGGACCCGACGAACGCCCGCGTCGACCTGGTCGTGGCCAAGGTTCAGGACTCGCAGTATTCGGGCGCGGTCGACGCCGCATCAATCGCGGTCGTCACCGGTACCCCGGCGCCGACGCCGGTCGAGCCGCCGCTGCCTGCGAACCGCTTCGTGCTCGCCCGGATCGACGTGGCCGCCGGGGTGAGCAGTATCACCAGCGCGAACATCACTGACCGGCGTGGGCTGCCGGTGACCCGCCGGCAACTCGGCGAGTCGCACACGACCGCGACGGTCAACAACTCGAACTCGCCGCCGTCCACGGTGCTCACCCTGACCGTGACGATCCCCCCCGGCCTGCCGGGGGGCACCCGTATCAAGGTCCGTGGTCTGATCGGGCACTTGACCACGCCCACGGGCGTGGGCGCGCTGGTCGACCTGCTCAACGCCACCTCAGGAGGCGTGGGCGTGCAAACCGGCGGGGCGGTCTCCGGCGGGGCTGAGGTGTGCCGGTATGACGACGACCCGCCGGCCGGGCAACGCACCTACACGCTGACGATGCAGACCACGGTGCCCGCGCAGACGGTCACCGCCCGGTACGCGCTGATCGAGGCAGAGTACGACTGATGGCCGACTACCAGGTGCTGGTGTCGGATCTGCTGACCGGCAGGGTGCTCGGCGACATGCCAGCGGTCGAGGCGAAGTGGTCGCACGTTCGTAACGCCCCGGGGTCGCTGGACGTGACGGTGGCGATCAACCAGCCGGAGAAGATCCAAGCCGCCCTCGGGTCGATCATCCCGGGGAACGTGGCCAGGATCGGTGGGGCGATCGTCCGGGACGGGGTGATCGTCGCCGGGGGGATCTGGTGGACGTGGGACTGTGACTTCTCCGCCGGCACGCTGTCCCTGCACGGCGAGGGCTGGCACTCGTACCCGCGCCGCCGCACCCTCCGGAAGGATCTGTCCTACACCAACTCCGACCAGACCAGCGTGATCGCCAAGGCCCTGGTGGACTACACGCAGACCGCCGGCCAGACTCCGGTCATCGACACGTCCACTGTGGCCGCGTCCGGGCAGTTGCGGGACCGCACGTGGAAGGCCAGCGAACGGAACAACGTCGGGCAGTTGCTCGAAGACGTCTCGGGCGATGAGAACGGGTTCGCCTTCAGGTACGACACCGTGCGCTCAGGTGATCTGATCCAGGCGAGGTTTCTCACCGGCCCTGACTCAGGCCGGCGTACCACGCTCGTGTTCGAACAGGGCAAGAACATCACCGGGCTGACCGCCCAGGGTGACGGAACCGCGGTCGTGACCCACGTGGACGGTGTCGGCGCCGGCGAGGGAGACGCGGGGCTGCGGACCACCGCCGCCAACGCCTCCCTGATCGGCGTGTACCCGCTACTGGACGACGTGGAGTCCCACACCGACGTGAGCGTGCTGTCCACGCTGGCCGGGTACGCCCGGCGCCGTCTCGCACGCGGCAAGGCGCCTATGGTCCTGCCGAAACTCACCGTCGACCCGAACGCCGACCCGGTGCTCGGGTCCTATGTGGTCAACGACGTGATACGGGTGCGCGGCGGGTACGGGCTGGTCACTGTCGACGACCTGTACCTGATCGTGCAGATCGACGGTGCCCTGTCCCGCGAGTCCGGGGAGACGATCTCCATCACCCCGGCTGTCGCCGACGCGTTCACCACCATCTGAGGAGGAGGCCGCCGTGCCCATCGACCCC
>DATCXL010000629.1:0-4082 GCA_036565825.1 Mycobacteriales bacterium | reverse complement strand
CCGTCGTCCCCGGGACCGTCGTCCGCGCCGTGGCCGCCGCTGCCGTGGTCGTCGGTCACAGTCGCCGTGGTCGGCGCGGCCGGCTCCGTCGGTGCGGGCGCCGAGTCACTCGGCGTGGAGGCGCCGCCGTGGTGGTCCGAGTCGACCACCACGCTGACTGTCGGCGCGTTTCCCACGCACCGCACGGTCGCGGTCATCTCGGACGTGTCCGACTCGAACTTCAACACCGCACTGGAGGCCGGCCCGCGAACCATGTGGCCATCGGCCCGGTACCCCTGGGCCGCAATCCACGAGACCAGATGCGCATCGCCGTTCTGGCAGTCCGCCACGATGGTGCCACCGGGTGTGGACAGGACCCGGGTCGACACTGCCGCGTCGGTCCTGTCAGTTGTACCGGCCGTACCGGCCGTACCGGTCGGGCCGGCCATCAGCGCGGGGTCGGTCAACCCGTCATCGCCGACCCGGTCCGCCCGCAGCTTCGCGTCGATGGCGGAGTTGCTCAACGGTGCCACGGTCTGGTGGTTGATCTCACCCCCGACCATGGACAGCGCCCACGTTCCGACCGCGATCGCCGAACTGGCGACCACCAGCCACAACGTGAGCAGGACTCCACCGCGCCGCATGTCATCATGGTGCGCCGACCAAGGCTAAGCCCGGGTTAAGGGGTGCATAGAACTACGTTTCACCCCCCAACGCCGCACACCACCCGGGTTAGGGTGCGGGCATGCCTGAGGTGCTCGTCATCGAGGACGACCCGCGGGTGCGCGGCGCGCTGGCCCGCTCCCTGGGTGAGCGGGGATACGCGGTGAGCACCGCGCCGACGGGCATGGCGGGGCTGAACCAGGCTGTTCAGGAACGCCCCGACATAGTGATACTCGACCTCGGGCTGCCAGACCTCGATGGCACCGAGGTCCTACGCATGCTCCGCGCGGTCAGCCGGGTCCCGGTGATCGTCGCCACCGCGCGGGACGAGGAGCCACAGATCGTCGCCGCCCTGGACGCCGGCGCCGACGATTATCTGGTCAAACCGTTCGGCGCCGCCCAACTCGACGCTCGGATCCGCGCGGTACTGCGCCGGCTCGGCGACGAGGCCGAGAACCACGTGCTGGTGGTGGGCCAGTTAGCTGTCGACGCGCAGGCCCGCGAGGTCACCCTGGCGGACCGGTCCATCGAACTGAGTCCCAAGGAGTTCGACCTGCTGCGGTACCTGGCCGAACGGGCCGGGCAGGTGGTGAGCCGGCGCGAACTGCTCACCGAGGTGTGGCACCTGCCCTACGGGGGCGCGGACAAGACCGTGGACGTACACCTGTCCTGGCTACGCCGGAAGCTCGGCGAGACCGCCCAGCAACCGGTCTACCTACAGACCGTCCGGGGTGTTGGCGTGAAACTCGTCGACCCGACACGCTGATGCGGCGCCAACTGCTCGTCCTGGTCGCCGCGACGACCTCACTGGTGCTGGTCGCCTTTCTGGTGCCGCTGGCGCTGCTGCTGCGCTCGGACGCCGAGGATCGCGCCATGGCCGTGGCCGTCCAGAACACCCAGTCGCGGGCGACCATCGTCGGCACCCTGGGCGTCGAACGGCTGGCCGTTGACCTGAGCCAGGTGAACGGGGGCGGCGATCAACAGGTGAGCGTGTTCCTGCCCGACGGAACGGTGCTGGGTGCGCCTGGCAGCGTCGATGACGCCGTCCGGCTGGCCAGGCGGGGCACCTCGTTCTCCACCGTCCTGTCTGACGGACGTGGGCGGGCCGTGTTGGTGCCGGTACAGGGGTTGCCGAGCGGCACCGCCGTGGTGCGCACCCTGGTGCCGATGGACGTGCTGCACCGCGGCGTCACCGCCGCCTGGCTGATCATCGGCGGCATGGGGATCGCGCTGCTCGGTCTGGCCGTGCTGCTGGCCGACCAACTCGGTCGGGCCCTGGTGCGTTCGGTGAGTCAGGTCGCGGCGGTGTCCGACCAACTCGCCAGCGGTGACCTGGCCGCCCGGGTGGTGCCGCAGGGGCCGGCGGAGGTGCGCCGGGTGGGTGCCGAGTTGAACCGGTTGGCGGCGCGTATCGGCGAGTTGCTCACCGCCGAGCGCGAGGAGGTGGCAGACCTGTCGCACCGGTTGCGCACGCCGGTGACCGCGTTGCGGCTGGACACCGACTCGCTGCACGATGCGGAGGAACGAGCCCGGCTGACCGCGGACATCGACGAGTTGGCCCGGATGGTGGACGAGGTGATCCGCTCGGCCCGCCGACCGGTACGCGAGGGTATCGGGGCCTGCGGTGACCTGGCCGGCGTGGTGGCCGAGCGGGCCCGGTTCTGGTCGGCGCTGGCCGAGGACCAGGGCCGGTCGCTGGACTGGCAGTCGCCCGACGGGACGCTGCCGGTGCGGGCCAGCCAGGACGACCTGGTCGCGGCGGTGGACGCGTTGTTCGGGAACGTGTTCGCACACACCCCGGAGGGGGTGGCGCTGACCGTGCGGGTCGAACCACGAGCCGGTGGTGGTGCCCGACTGGTGGTGGACGACGCCGGGCCGGGGTTCCCGGGCGGCGCTGTGCTGGAACGGGGTCGCAGCGGCGCCGGTTCCACCGGGCTGGGCCTGGACATCGTCCGGCGCACCGCCGAGGCGTCCGGCGGCCGGATCAGTCTCGGGGTGTCCACGGCGGGTGGGGCCAGGGTGGTGGCCGAGTTCGGCGCGCCGGGGTGAACCGCCCGCCCGACGGGGCCACGAACCCCGAGGACCGGTCGCCCGGTCACCGAATCGGCGTCCTTCGTCCTGCTCCACATCTGGAGCAGGACAAGGGTGGTGCGCGGATATGGTCAGGGGTCGATCAGCCGGTGCGTCGGCGGCGGAGTGATTCGTCCAGCCCACGCCGGGTCAGCCACGGCCACCAGCAGAACCCGACCGCCAACGCGACCACATGGCCAACCGCGGACAGCAGGTCCGCCGACGTGAACAACGGCACCACCACGACCGTCACCCCGCCGAGCGCGGCGAGCGCGACAGCCCAGCGCGGGACCAGGCCGACCAGGACTCCCAACATCGCGTAGAAGCCGTAACTGACCCCCACGTCCAGCCGGTGGCCGGCGCGGTGTGGCAGGTACCCGTGCCGAATCGCCCAGGCGACCGGAAGTTCGGTGACCAGGGTGGCTATCAGGTGCCCGGAGGCGAACATGGCCGCCGCCCAGCGAGAACCGACCCGCCGTTCGACCGGCGCCAACACCAGACAGAACAGCACGCTGTAGAGCAACCAGTCCATGCCGGGCAGCCACAGGGCGCTGGACACCAGCACCCGCAGTGGAGCGCTGTGCAGGTGGTAGACATCCGTACTCGACCAGGTCAGCAACAGCCGGGCGATCCGCGACGGCACCGTCAACAGCACCACCGTGGTGACCAACAGGACCGCGATGTACCAGAAGGTGAAGGGTGTACTGCCAGGGCCGGGTAGCCCCCGGTGCGCCCGGCGAAGGCCGGCCAACCATCGCGAGCCCACCGGCGAGGTCGTGTCACCCGCAGGCGACGGCGTCTTCGAGTCCATCGGGGAAGGGTCCGGACACCCTGGCTCGGGCGGGCATGGCAACGCCTGGTCAGGGCCCACCCGACCAGCATGCCGCAACCTGGCGACAGTCGCCGGTCAGAGGCCGGCGCTGCCCGAAGGCCGGCGCGGCCTCCGGTAACCGGCGCACCGCACCGGCGCGGTCGGTCCCGATCAGGCCGGTGGGGCGGCTTCGATCTGGGCGGTTCCCGCCTGGGTGATCTCCTCAACCGACTCGTTGGTCAGGACCACCAGCCGGCGAGGCAGATCCTCGTCCTGACTGGCCAACCGCCCGGCCACCGTGTGCAGCCGTTCGGACAGGTCACCGAGCACGGCGGCCGTCTTGGCCCGCTCCTGTCGGGCGGCGCCCAGGTACTCCGCGGCACGCAGTCGCATCGCCTCGGTCTCGTGCCGGGCGGCCTCGGTGAGCCGGGCTGCCTGCTGGCGGGCCCGGTGTACGAGTTCGCGCGCCTCGGTCTCGGCCTCCAACCGCATCAGGTCCAGGTCGCTGCGCAACGCGGCCCGAGCCTCGGCCGTCTCCCGTTCGAGAGACTCGCGAGCC
>DATCXL010000624.1:0-7288 GCA_036565825.1 Mycobacteriales bacterium | reverse complement strand
GCGGGCCGCCTCGACCTGCCGGGCCACCACGGCCGCCTGGGCGCCGTCGCGTAGTCCCAGCGGCAGTACCGGTGGGTACGACGGTGCGGTCGAGGGAAGGTCCGGCGGCATCGTGGCCTCACGGGGCTGGGGAACGGTGGGCGGTGTACCGAGGTCGCGCGGCGCCGCCCGCGCGGTGGCCGACCGGCCGGCCAGCGAGTTCCTTGCGGCCTCGAGGAGTTCTCGGACCCCGTCGGCGCCCTCGGCAGCCAGATCCAACAGGCGGGCCACCTTGATCGCGGCACGGGCGGCGTCGGACTCTGCCGCGCCGTGTCGGGAACCGGCCACGGCGTACAGGTCAGCGGCCAACGACCGACATCCACCGGCCAGTTCCACCACCGCGCCGGCCAGTCGGGTCAGCCGGTGTTCCTGGTCGCCGACGACCGGGTGTTCCACGGCCTCCAGCTCGGTTCCCGGCCGTCCGCCGTGGGGTTGGTCGGGTTCACGTGACGAGTACCAGTCGGCGGGTTCCGGAGCGGCGTGCCGGTCCCGAACCGGAGCCGGGCGACCGTTGTCGAAACCCATCTGGTGGTAGCTGTCGGCCGGCGCGAGCGTGTCGGTGACCGGGCTGGCGACCGGCCAGCCGTGGTCGGCCACCACCAGCTCGGCGGAGGTGGCCGGCCGGAGCGGTTCTGGTGTGGGTGTGGCCCAGGTCGGCTCGGGTCGGGTCGACGCGTCCGGCTGTGTCGGCGGCGTGTTCCACTCTGGTTCGCCATCGGCCGGCGGGGCCGTCGCGAACCCGGAGGGCTCGTCCCAGTCGGGACGGTCCAGTGATGGTTGGGTGGAGGCCGGGGACAGCCCGCTCGGCGGCCGCGCCCACTCGGCTGGCAGACCGTAACCTGGATAGGGCGTGACCCCGTCGGTCCTGTTGCCGGAGTGCTGGGCATGGCTGTTGCCGTTGGCGTGGCCCTGGCCGTGGCTGTTGACATGGCCGTTGGCGTGGCCGTTGACACGGCCGTTGGTGTATCGGTCGTTGGGTTCCTGGTAGCCGTCGAGATGGTCCACCGGGTGGTCCGCGGGTGTGGTGTGGTCGCCCTCGACAAGATGGTCGGGGTGCGGCGAGTCGGCGGGTGCCGCGTGGCGGCCGCGCCGTCCGGTGCTCATGGCCTGCTCGAACGGTTCACCCACGTGGACCACCACCTGATCCACAAGCCACCGCAAACCCCCTCGCCCCTGCCCCGTCGGGCGAGAAACCTACCGCTGCCACCGCCGTCGTGTCTCGGATGGGTGCCGTCCGCGGGTACGCGATCCGGGTGGCGTTGGCTCCCGCCCGCCCACTGGGCCTGGGTTGAACCGGTCTCCTGCCTTCAGGAGAGACACGCCGGGGCGGCGTGCCGGGCCAAGGGTCGCCGATGACCCGCGCGCCGGTCAAGAGTCGGCGATGTCGTTGACCCGTTCCCGGGCGCAACATTGACATCACCGTGCTAATGTCTGCGCTGC
Source organism: Mycobacteriales bacterium (assembly GCA_036565825.1). Classification (GTDB taxonomy): domain Bacteria; phylum Actinomycetota; class Actinomycetes; order Mycobacteriales; family DASULA01; genus DASULA01. Next base: position 5,809 of record DATCXL010000624.1, on the reverse strand, counting down.
CATGAGCGAGGTTCTCACCATCCAGGAGGCGGCGGAGACCACCGGGTGGTCCCCGCGGATGCTCCGTTACATCGAGCGGGTCGGGCTGGTCGAAGCCCCCCGCTCAGGCTCGGGTTACCGCCTGTACGGCGCCGCCGAACTACAGCGGCTGCGCACCCTGCGAGAACTACTGCACCAGCATGACATTGGTTTGTCAGATGTCGGCTTCGCCGTTCGCCTCCGCCAGGAGGGCGTACTGCGGGCCGCGGTGGACGCGTGGCTGGACGCCGAACCGGTGCGGCCGCAGGGTGTCTCCGCAGCCGACTGGCTGTCCTGGGAGCAGGACAAACACCAGAGACTGCTGGCTGCCGCCGCACCTCACCCCAACGTCAAGGAGACCGCACCACGATGACCACCGCGCCCACCGGTCAGTCCAGGACCAGTCTGGATGGTCTGGACTTCAAGGTTGCCGACCTGTCACTGGCGGCGTTCGGCCGCAAGGAGATCCAACTCGCCGAGCACGAGATGCCCGGTCTGATGGCCGTCCGCGAGGAGTTCGCCGGCGCGCAGCCACTGCGTGGGGCCCGGATCACCGGTTCGTTGCACATGACGGTGCAGACGGCCGTACTGATCGAGACACTCGTGGCGCTGGGCGCCCGGGTGCGCTGGGCCAGTTGCAACATCTTCTCCACCCAGGACCACGCCGCCGCGGCCGTCGCGGTCGGACCCGGTGGTACCGCCGACCAGCCAGCCGGCGTGCCGGTGTTCGCCTGGAAGGGCGAGTCGTTGGAGGAGTACTGGTGGTGCACCGACCAGGCCCTGTCCTGGCCCGGTGGCGAGGGTCCGAACATGATCCTCGACGACGGTGGTGACGCGACCCTGCTCGTACACCGGGGGGTGGAGTTCGAGAAGGCTGGCGCGGTGCCGGCGGCCCAGACCGCCGAGTCCGAGGAGTACGCCGTGGTGCTGCGACTGCTGGCCCGCTCGCTCGCGGACAACCCGCAGCGCTGGACCAGCATCGCCGCCGGGATCAGGGGGGTCACCGAGGAGACCACCACCGGTGTGCACCGGCTCTACGAGATGCACCGGTCGGGCACCCTGCTGTTCCCGGCGATCAACGTCAACGACTCGGTGACCAAGTCGAAGTTCGACAACAGGTACGGCTGCCGGCACTCGCTGGTGGACGGCATCAACCGGGCCACCGACGTGCTGATCGGCGGCAAGGTCGCCGTGGTGTGCGGGTACGGCGACGTCGGCAAGGGATGTGCCGAGTCGCTGCGCGGCCAGGGCGCCCGGGTGATCGTCACCGAGATCGATCCGATCTGTGCTCTGCAGGCCGCGATGGACGGTTACCAGGTCGCCACCGTGGAGGACGTGGTCGGCACCGCGGACATCTTCGTCACCGCCACCGGCAACCGGAACGTCATCACCGCCGGGCAGATGGCGCGGATGAAGCACCAGGCCATCGTCGGAAACATCGGTCACTTCGACAACGAGATCGACATGGCCGGCCTCACCCGTATCCCGGGGATCACCCGGATCAACATCAAGCCGCAGGTGGACGAGTGGGCGTTCCCCGACGGTCATTCGGTGATCGTGCTGTCCGAGGGGCGGCTGCTCAACCTGGGCAACGCGACCGGTCACCCCAGTTTCGTGATGTCCAACTCCTTCACCAACCAGGTGATCGCCCAGGTCGAGCTGTTCACCAAGGCCGAGCAGTACCCGCTGGACGTGTACACGCTGCCCAAGCACCTGGACGAGAAGGTGGCCCGGCTGCACCTGGCCGCGCTGGGTGTGCACCTGACCGAACTCACCGAGGAGCAGTCGTCCTATCTGGGCATCCCGGTGTCCGGTCCGTACAAGCCCGACCACTACCGGTACTAGACGATTGATTCCAGGCCCTCGCCGGGGCGGAGCCCCGGCTCCGGTGTCCCGCCGGAGGCGGGACGGTGCTGTGTTGCCTTCTGTGGGGGGAGCTTCGCTCCACCCCACACCCCCCTCGAACCTCCTGGCTCGCGGGGACGATCAGCGGATATCTTGGAATCAACCAACTAGACGAGTGGTTCCTGACGTCGCCGGGGCGTAGCCCCGGCGACGCGGTGGGCGCCGTTTCGGGTTGACGTGCCGTGTTGTCATCTGTGGGTAGAGCTTCGCGACACCCGACACACCCCTCAACAACCCGCACACGGTAGATCCACCACAGCCAACCCACAGACAAGGTCATTCAGAACCACTCATCTTGAGGCCGCCGGCCAGGAGGGTGCGTGATGGTGCGCCCGCCCGGACACGACGTCGCCGACCTGTCGCTGGCCGGCCGCGGTGTCGACCGGATCAGATGGGCCGAGCGGTCCATGCCGGTGCTCGGGGAGATCAGCAGGCGGTTCGCTCGTGACCAACCGTTCGACCGGGTGCGGGTGGCCGCCTGCATGCACGTCACCGCCGAGACGGCCAACCTGGTGCGGGCGATCGTGGCCGGTGGCGCCGAGCTCTGCCTGTGCGCGTCCAACCCACTGTCCACCCAGGATGACGTGGCGGCGGCTCTGGTGGTCGAGTACGGGGTGAGCGTGTTCGCCCATGCCGGAGTCGACATGCGTCGGTACTACCGGCACATCCAACGGGCGTTGGACTGTCGGCCGGATCTGGTCTTCGACGATGGCTGTGACCTGGTGAGCACCCTGCACTCCTCGCGTACCGAGTTGTTGGCCGGTGTCCGGGGCGGCTGCGAGCAGACCACAACCGGGGTGTTGCGACTGCGGGCGATGGCCCGGGCCGGTGCGCTGCGGTTCCCCATGGTGGCGGTCAACGACACCGACACCAAGCACATGTTCGACAACCGGTACGGCACCGGTCAGTCCACCGTGGACGCCATCCTGCGGGCCACCAACATGCTGCTCGCCGGCCAGACGATGGTGGTGGCCGGATACGGCTACTGCGGCCGGGGAGTGGCTGCCCGGGCCCACGGCCTGGGCGCGAACGTGGTGGTCACCGAGACGGACCCCACCAGGGCGCTGGAGGCCGCCCTGGAAGGCTTCACCGTGCTGCCGATGGCCGACGCCGCCCGGATCGGTGATGTGTTCGTGACCGCGACCGGCAACCGTGACGTGCTGCGCGGTGAGCACTTCGAGGTGATGAAAGATGGTGCCGTGGTCTGCAACAGTGGGCACTTTGACGTCGAGATCGACGTGCGGTGGCTGGTCGAACACTCCGTCGGGCGAACCAGTGTCCGCCGGCACACCGACGAGTTCACGTTGCCCGGCGGGCGTCGGGTGGTGTTGCTCGCGCAGGGGCGGGTGGTGAACCTGGCCGCGGCCGAGGGGCACCCGGCGGCGGTCATGGACATGTCCTTCTCCGACCAGGCACTCACCGCCGAGTGGTTGCTCGGTGTGCACGCCGAACTGGGCCCGGGCGTGCATGACGTGCCGGCCGACATCGACCGGCAGGTGGCCCGACTCAAGTTGGCCTCGATGGATGTGCGCATCGACCGACTCAGCCCAGATCAGGAGCGTTACCTCGACTCCTGGGAGTACGGCTCCTAGACGGCCGCTTCCAGGCCCTCGCCGGGGCGGAGCCCCGGCTCCGGGGTCCCGCCGTCAGGGGCATGGTGCTGTGTTGCCTTCTGTGGGGGGAGCTTCGCTCCCCCCCACACCCCCCTCAGAACCCCAAACCCCCAAAACTCCAAAACCCCAAAACCCCAAAACCCCAAAACCCAAAATCTCTCAACCGCCGTACATGACAGCGTGGTCAGGATGGTCAGGTGGTTCGTACCTCTCACCCTCTGAAACCCCCTGGCCCGTGGGGACGGTCGGCAGACAGCGTGGAGTCAACCGACGAACCGTCCGGCCCGGGTTCGGGACCCGGCCGGGAGAGGGCCGCCCACGGCGGGGCCGGGGTCGGGCGCAGCGCGGCGATCCTGACCTCGGCCCGTCGGCGCCGTTCGGCCAGCACGGCGGTCAGGTAGGCCCAGCCCGGGGTGCCCACGGGCGCGGCGGGAGTGACCAGCGCGGCCACCTCGGCGACCAGGCGACCGCCGAGTGCCTCCCGGGCCACCGGGTCGAGTTGGTGCGCGCGAGTGAGGAACTGGCGCACCGCCAGGGCCAGTGCGTCATCCAGCGCTGTCACGTCCAGGTTCCGTGCCCAGCCGGCCAGCGGCGGGGGAGGGTGGGGCAGGTAGGGGACCCGGGTACCGACCCGTTCCTGTAGCACGATGGTGCCGGCCCACGCGTCACCGATCCGCTTGCCGTCCCGTGCGAACACCATCACGAACATGGCCAGCGCCGAACCAAGCCCGAGCAGGATCACCCCGGGCCGTTCCAGGGTCAGGCCCACCACCGAACGGACCAGGGCGTGCCGGAAGCCGATCGGTCCGCCGTCGTCGCGCACCACCCGCAGGCCGACCGCCATCTTGCCCAGGGTGCGACCCCGCGACAGCGTCTCGAACACCAGTGGATAGCCGAGGAAGACCACCACCACGAACACGATGACGAAGGCAGCCTGGGCCGCGGAGTCCCGCTGCACCAGCAACGTCCCGCCGACTGCCGTGAGTACGAACATCGCCGCGCCCATGACGGCGAAGTCGATCAGGGCGGCGACCACCCGGGACGGCAGTTGGGCGATCCGCAGTTCGAGGGCCACGGCCTCGCCGGTCACCACGGGCATGGCGCACAGTCTGGCACCTGATCGTCCGTGCCACCCTGCCGCATCGCCTCGGGGTTTCGAGGGAGACAACCGTGCCGGGGCTTCGCCCCGGCGAGGGTCCGACACAACCTCTACGCTGGGTGCACCGTGGATATCGACGCATTCGTCGCCGCGCACGTCGGGGAGTGGCAGCGGCTGGAGCAACTGGTCTGTCGGCGGCGGCTGTCCGGCGCCGAGGTGGACGAACTGGTCATGCTCTACCAGCGCGCCGCCACCCACCTTTCGGTGGTCCGCACCCGGTCACCCGATCCGGTACTGGTCGGCCGACTGTCCACCCTGGTGGCCCGGGGTCGTGGCGCGGCCGCGGGTGGGTCGGCACCTGCCTGGCGTGAGGTGGGCAGGTTCTTCACCGTGGGGTTCCCGGTCGCCGTCTACCAGTCGTGGCGTTGGTGGTGCGGCGTGGGCACCGCGTTCTCGATCGTGTCGTTCGGTCTGATGTTCCACATCGCCCGCAACCCGGCCATCCAGTCCAGGCTCGGCACCTCGGTCGACGTCAGGCAACTGGTCGAACACGACTTCGCCTCGTACTACTCCGAACATCCGGCCCAGTCCTTCGCCGCCCAGGTGTGGACCAACAACGCGCTGGTGGCGGCCGGCACGCTGGTACTCGGCGCCACCCTGCTGGGCACCGTGTACCTGTTGCTCATCAATGCGGCGAACACCGGCATCATCGGCGGCCTGATGATCTCCTCCGGGCACACCGGGGAGTTCTTCGGATTGATCTGCCCGCACGGGGTGTTGGAACTGACCGCGGTGTTCGTGGCGGCCGGCGCCGGGTTGCGGCTGGGTTGGACCCTGGTCGACCCGGGGCCGTTGCCGCGTGGGCAGGCCCTGGCCAGAACCGGCCGGATCACCGTCAACGTGGCCATGGGCCTGGTACCGGTGCTGGCCGTCAGCGGGATCATCGAGGCCTTCGTGACGCCGTCTCCGCTGCCGGCCTGGGCGCGGGTCGGGATCGGTCTCGTCGCCGAGGCGGCGTTCCTCGGCTACGTCTGCTGGTTCGGTCGCCGAGCCGTGCGGGCCGGTGAAACCGGCGATCTGGACCTCGGTCAACGCGAGGACGTCGCCCCGGTCGCCTGACCGGTCCGATCGCGGACTGGATGGTTGTTCCAGGCCCTCGCCGGGGCGGAGCCCC
>DATCXL010000158.1:0-8873 GCA_036565825.1 Mycobacteriales bacterium | reverse complement strand
CTCGATGTCTCCGGACGAGGTCGACAGTCGCAGGTCGGCGTCCACTCCGCGCACCGTCACGTCACCGGAGGACGTGTCCGCCCGCACCGAGACCGCGGCGGGCACCCAGACCGTGTAGTCCACCGAACAGTGCACCCGTAGCGAACATCCGGCGCGGACCAGCAGCGTCGAACCGTCCACCCGTTCGGTGAGCTTCGGACGGGTGTAGGCCCAGGCCAGGTGGCGCTGCACGGTGACCCGGTCGTCGGGGCCACGCAGCACCCGGATGTCGCCCGAACCACTGTGGACGTCCACCTCGGTCACCGCGGCACGGTACGTGTTCTTCTCCACGGTGGACTGTGAACCCAGCCAGGACAGTACGTTCAACCCGCTGAAGAACAGCGCCGCCACGGTCAGCGGCACGCCCACCGCCAGCCAGCCGATCCGCGACCGCGTGCCGGGTCGCGGGCTGGACGTGGGGTCGGGTGGGAGGCCCGGGCGTGCGGGGTTCGGGTTCACCGGTCTCCACCCGTCACCCTCAGGAACCGCAGCACGGCCAGTACCCGACGGTGGTCGGTGTCGGCCGGTGCCAGGTCGAGTTTGGTCATGATGCTGTTCACGTGTTTTTCCACCGCGCTCTCGCTGACCACGAGCGCGGCTGCGATCCCCGAGTTCGACCGGCCCTCGGCCATCAACCGCAACACGTCGGTCTCCCGCGGGGTGAGCCGGTCCAGTGGGTCGCTGTGCCGGCGGACCAACAACTGCGAGATCACCTCGGGGTCCAACGCGGTGCCACCAGCGGCTACCCGACGTAGCGCGTCGACGAACTCGGTGACGTCGGCGACCCGGTCCTTGAGCAGGTACCCCACACCACTGGTCTGGGTGGACAGCAGTTCGGTGGCGTAACGCTCCTCGACATACTGGGAGAGCACCAGCACCGCCATCCCGGGCCAACTGCGGCGTAGCACCAACGCGGCCCGCAGGCCCTCGTCGGTGAACGAGGGTGGCATTCGCACGTCGACGATCACCACGTCGGGTCGGTGCCGTTCGACCGCGCGCAGCAGGCCCTCGGCATCCCCGACCGCCTCGACGACGTCCACCCCGGAGTCGGCGAGCAGCCGGATGAGTCCCTCCCGCAGCAGCACCGAGTCCTCGGCGATCACTACTCGCATGGCAGGTCCACCTCGATCACGGTTCCTCTCCCGGGCGGGCTGTCGATGCGCAGGGTTCCGTCCACCGAGGCCGCCCGTTGGGCCAGGCCGCGCAGGCCGCTGCCACTGTCGGGTAGCACGCCGCCGCGGCCGTCGTCGCTGACCACGACCCGCAGTCGGTCGCCGATCCGTTCGACGGTCACCCCGGCCCGGGACGCCGAGGCGTGCCGGACCACGTTGGTCAGCGCCTCGGAGACCACGAAGTAGGCGACCGCCTCGATGGTCGCCGACGGTCGGCGCTGCACGTCCACCCGCAGGTCCACCGGGATCGGCGCCCGCGCGGCGATGCCCGACAGTGCCGCGTCCAGGCCACGGTCGTTGAGCACGGCCGGATGAAGACCACGGACAAACCCGCGCAACTCCACCAACGCCTGTTTGGCCTCCTCGTGGGCGGCCGCGATCGCCTCCCGGGCCGGTTCGGGGGCGTCGGCGAACTTCGCCCGGGCCATGCCCAGGTTCATCGCCAGCGAGACCAGCCGCTGCTGGGTGCCGTCGTGCAGGTCCCGTTCGATCCGCCGGCGTTCTGCGTCGGCCGCGTCCACCGCACCGGCCCGGCTCTCGGTCAGCGACTCCACCCTGGTCCGTAGCCGTTCGCTGTTACTCGGTCCGAGCAACGCCCGAGCCATGGCCACGTCCACCGCCGCCACCGCCTGGGCCACCCAGGGCGCCGCGAACAACAGGACCACCCCGGCAACGGTGAACAGGCCAAGCGTCGTCGGGTCGCGCAGATCCCAGCCGAACAGGCCGTGCCGGGGAAGCCCAAGTGCGAACGACGCGGTCAGCACCACGCCGCCGGCCCAGGCGTAGGACACCAGCAGAAGGCCGACAGTGCCGGTGACGAACGACAACAGGTGGTAGCCGATCTGCCGCCAGGTGCTGGCCGCGAGCGCCTCGGCGAACAGTCGGCGCGGCCAACGCGACCCTCCAGGAGTTCGCGGGATCGGGTCGATCGTCACGCCCAGCAGCGAGGCGAACCGGGACCGCTGCACCGCGGTGAGTGCCCGCACGGACGCCAGCAGCAACATCAACGGGATCACGGCCAGGATCGCGGTGGGCGCCAGGCCGGCGCTCATCGCCACCAGGGCAAATATCAGGACAAAAGACACTACGCAAATCGGAAAACCGACGACCACGTGCACCGTGGCCAACCAACCCGGCGCCCCCCACAGGGCACGCAGCAACTCGCCCGGGCCGATTCGGCGCCGGGCAGGCGCGCTGGGATCCGATGAGGTGACCACGCGTCCACCGTAGGCAGCGCGGGGCCCCCGTGGCCATGTGGCGGCCATCCGATTCAGGGTGGGGCAAACCCCACCCAGAAAACGGGTAACCGCACCACCGACATCTCCCCCACCATCGGGCACCGTCGACGTGTCGCATCCGGACACCGCAGGCCACGGCCCACGCGGACCCGGCCGTCGCACGTGGAGGAGGAACCAATGGGTCGCACAGGCACCAGGACACCCAGGACCGGGGTTGTCCTGGGCATGGCGCGATGGAGTGCCCGACACCGGTGGACCGCCCTCGGTGCGTGGGTGCTCTTCGTGGCGGTCACGGTACTGGTCGGCGGCCTGGCCGGCACCCGGCAACTGTCCAACACCGACATGGGGTCCGGGCAGTCGGGGATCGCCGACCGGGCCACCGCGGGGGCGTACTTCGGTGACAAGCCAACCGAGGCGGTCCTCATCCAGCCGCGCGACGGCGAACCGGACCGTGCGCTGGACCAGGCCACCGTGACCTCGGTGACCGACGAGTTGGCCCGGCGGTACGCGGACCTGCCCGGTATCGGTCCGGTGGCCGACCCGGCGTCCTCCCAGGACGGAAAAAGCCGGTTGGTCACGGTCACCCTGGACACCGGAACGCTGACCGGGTCAGCCCGCTCGGACCGGGCCGACGAACTGGTCGGACCGATGCTGGAGGCCACCCAACGGGTCCAGGCCGACCACCCGGACCTGCGAATCGAACAGGTTGGCGGCACGTCCATCGAGCAGGCCCTGAACGGTCAACTCGGCGACGACCTGAAACAGGCCGAACTCACCAGCATTCCGGTCACGCTGGCCATCCTGCTGATCGCCTTCGGCGCGCTGTTCGCGGCGGGTGTTCCGGTGGCACTGGCGCTGACCGCGGTGGCCAGCGCCATGGGGCTGTCCGCGCTGGCCTCGCACCTGGTCCCACTGGACAGCGCCGTGTCGAACATCGTGCTGCTGCTGGGCATGGCCGTCGGGGTGGACTACTCCCTGTTCTACATCCGGAGGGAACGCGAGGAGCGCGCCCGAGGAGCGTCCGGCCTGGACAGCATCGAGATCGCCGCGGCCACCTCGGGTCACGCCGTGGTGGTTTCGGGCATCACGGTGCTGATCGCGATGGCGGGCATGTTGCTGTCCGGCAACGCCGTGTTCACCTCGATCGCGGTGGGCACGATGCTGGTGGTCTCGGTGGCCGTACTCGGTTCGGTCACCGTGCTGCCCGCGCTGCTGGCACTGCTCGGCGACCGGCTGGACCGGCCCCGGATTCCACTGGTCCACCGACTGCGCAGCCGGGACGGGCACTCGCGCACCTGGACGGGGATCCTGCGGGTGGTACTGCGCCGCCCGCTCGTGTCGCTCGGGCTCGGCGTCCTGGCGCTGACCGCACTGGCCGCGCCGGCGTGGCAACTCACCACCACGATGCCGGGTTCGGCTGACCTGCCGCGTTCGATACCGATCATGAACTCCTACGACCGGCTCAACGCCGCCTTCCCCGACCATGGCGCCTCGCACACCGTCGTGGTGAAGTCCACCGGATCGCAACCGCTGCCCGGCGCCGAGCTGACCGCCGCGACCGAGGAACTGTGGCAGCGGGCCGAAGGCAGCGGCCTGTTCGCCGGACACAGCACGCCAGAGCCACGGTTGTCCACCGACGGTCGGGTGGCGGTGGTTGACCTACCGATCCCGTACGACGCCAACGACACGCGGGCCGGCGAGTCGCTGGACCTGCTGCGTGGCGACCTGGTGCCCTCCACGCTGGGAGGGCTTCCCGACAGTTGGGCCGGGGCGACCGGTCAGACTGCCGGCGAACGGGACTTCGGCCAGCAGATCAGCGACCGGATACCGCTGGTGTTCGGATTCGTGCTGGGGCTGACGTTCCTGGTGATGCTGGTGACGTTCCGGTCGGTCGTCGTGGCGGCGACCTCGGTGTTGTTGAACCTGCTCAGCGTGGGGGCCGCCTACGGCCTCCTGGTGCTGGTCTTCCAGCAGCACTGGGCGGAGGGACTGTTGGGCTTCCACTCCAACGGCGGAATCGTCACCTGGCTACCGCTGTTCCTGTTCGTTGTCCTGTTCGGACTGTCCATGGACTACCACATCTTCGTGGTGAGCCGGATCCGCGAGGCGGTACGAGCCGGGCTGCCCACCGTTGACGCGGTGCGCCACGGCCTGCTGCGGTCGGCGTCCACGGTGACCAGTGCCGCGGTGATCATGACGGCGGTGTTCGCGATCTTCGCCACGCTGTCCATACTGGAGTTCAAGCAGATGGGCGTGGGGTTGGCCGCGGCGATCCTGATCGACGCCACCGTGGTGCGCGGGGTGTTGCTGCCGGCGGTGATGTCGGTGCTGGGGCGGCACAACTGGTACCTGCCATCCTGGTTGCGTTGGCTGCCCGGCCGAACCGAGCCAGAGGTCGGTACGCTCTCCGACCCGGAGCAGGCCCGGTCCCTCCCGCCAAGCCCGGCACACGTGTGACGGCCTGACCCCCGTCACAGCCCCTGTCCTGCTCCGTATCTGGAGCAGGACAGGGGCTGCTCCAGAAATGGAGCAGGACGGATCTGCTCCATTTCCGGACCAGGACACCACGAGTGGCTGGGCCGGCCGCGGTCACCTCGGGTGTTACGGGACGCGGAACTGACGAAGATGGTCACTGATATCCACGAGAACTCCCGCGTTACGTACGGTTGGCTGCGGGTCAGGGCGGCATGATCTCCATCAGATCGGCATCCTCGCGGGGGCTTGTCGCTGGTGTCTGTCCAGCGCGGCGGTCCAATGAGCCGACGGCGGGATGCGCTCAGGCGACCCAGTGCGGGCGTCGGGCGGCGGGCGAGGGGAAGGGGCCGTCCGCGAGGGCGGTGGCCATGCGACGTACGGCCTCGCGCAGGGTATCCGGAGATGTGGTGTAGGGGATGCGGAGGCGCTGTTCGAAGATGCCCGGGTCGGTGGCGAAGTAGCCGCCGCCCTCGATCCGTACCCCGTAGTCCAGTACCCGCTCGGCCAGCGCCGAGGCGACGGGCTCGCCCAGATCGACCCACAACGACAGGCCGCCGGGCGGCAGTTGCCAGGTCCACTGCGGGATGTGTTCGGCCAGGGCGGCAGCCAGTGCTGCGCGCTGCTCGCGCAACTGGTCCAGGCGGGACGGCACGAGCTCCCCGGCTCGAGCCAACAGGGCGAGGGCCAGCAGTTGGTCCAGGACCGAGCCGCCCATGTCGGTGGCAACCCGCTGGCCCGCGAGCTCGGTGACAAGCCGCACCGGTGCGCGCAGCCAGCCGATGCGCAGCCCCGCCCAGTGGGTCTTGCTCATGGAGCCGATGGTGATGACCTGGCCGGTCCCACCGGGCGCGGCGTGGGAGGCGAAGGGCGGCGGCGCGGGGACGTCGAGGGCGAGGTCGGCCAGGGTCTCGTCGACGACCAGCCAGGTGCCGGAGCGTTGAGCGGCGCGCAGCAGGCGGACGCGCTCGTGGTCGGGCATGAGAGAACCGGTCGGGTTGTGGAAGTCGGGGATCAGATAGGCCAGCCGGGGCCCTGCCTGGCGCAGGGTCGATTCGATGATCTCGACGTCCCAGCCGGTGTCGGTCACCGGCATCGACACGGTGCGCAGTCGGCCGCGGCGCATGGCCTCCAGGGCGTTCGGGTAGGACGGATTCTCGACCACGACGCGGTCGCCGGTGCGGCACAGCAGCCCCAGGACCAAGGTGAGTGCGTGCTGGGCGCCGGAGGTCACCAGGATCTGTTCGGGCATGGTGGCCAGGCCCCGCCGGGTGTAACGCTCGGCGACGGCGGCGCGCAGTTCCGGAAGGCCGTAGGGGTGGTAGCCGTTTGTGTGGGAGTGTTCGGCCAGTTGGGTGGTGATCTGGGCGAGGGCGTCGACGAGCGTCTGCGCCGGTAGTCCGGGGGCGGCCCTGGCCAGGTCGATCGCGGTGTCCTGGGAGTCGAGGAGTCGGGTGAGGCCGTTGGGGGTGCGGCCTTCCGGTAGGTCCGTCCAGGTGCCGGCGCCCTGGCGGCTGTGCGCGTAGCCGCTCTCCCGCAGTAGGTCGTACACGGCGGTGACGGTGGCCCTGCTGATGTTCAGGGCGTCGGCAAGTTCACGCTCGGCGGGGAGTTTGACGTGCAACGCGATCCGTCCGTCCAGGATCAGGGTGCTGATCGCCTGGGCCAGGTGGCGGTACGCGGGCCGCGCTCCGGCCGGGTCAGGCAGCAGGGCGGCGAGTTGTCGGCTGCCCAGGATCCCCCGATCGGTGCGGTTCGCTCTGTCCGTGGGCTGGAACGAGTGCGGGTCGGCCATACCACTCTCCTGGGATTGGCCATGTTGTCCGGGCCATTTACAGTACAGACTCGCCCCCATTGGCCTTGAAGCATCGAGGCACACAGTGGAGGCGACCGGCATGGAGCAGAAGATCACGGACCGCTACGAACGTGAACTCCAGCGCCGTCACGAGCAACGCATCGCCGTTCCACGGACCTCCTCGGCGAGCCCGTGCCCGCCCCCGCTCACCTACGTTGGCCTCGGTGAGCGTCCGCTGCGGCGGCTTCCGCAGCTGTTTACTGGCCTTGCCCTGTACGGATTCAGCCTCTCGGCCATGGTGCGGGCCGCACTGGGGGTCAACCCGTGGAGCGTCCTGTACGAGGGCTTGGAGCACCACACATCGCTGAGCTTCGGCACGATCAGCGCAGTCGTCGGTGTTCCCGTGCTACTGCTGTGGATCCCCCTCAGGCAGAGGCCAACGTTCGGCACCGTCGCCAACATCGTCGTTCTCGCGTACTCGTCCGACCTGGGTCTCCTGCTGATCCCCGAACACCTCGGCTTCCCGGCCCGGATCGGCCTGTTCGTCGGTGGTGTCCTACTCAATGGACTGTCCGTCGCCGTCTATGTCGGCGCGCGTTTCGGACCCGGCCCCCGGGACGGGTTGATGACCGGCGCGTCCGCCGCGACCGGGCGTTCCATCCGGCTCGTCCGCACCCTGATCGAGATCACCGTGCTCGCCGTGGGCTGGCTGCTCGACGGGGGCGTGGGCGTCGGCACCGTGCTGTACGCACTCGCGGTCGGCCCGACCACCCAGTTCTTCCTGCCCTGGTTCGCCTACCGGAGTACCGCCGAACGCGTTGGAATCCGACTGACATGACCAAGGCCTGAGATGGGTGGACGTGGCTCATATCGACGGTCGCAAGGTCGCGTCCGGGCAGGCTCGGGTCGTCGGGCAGTTTCAGCCTCGGATGCCAGGTGGTGGGCGCGCGGGTGCGCAGCGGCATCCAGAATCACACGGGAACTGAAACCCGGCAGAACCTCTCAGAACCGCTCCACGATCTCCCCACAGAAGGCTTTCAGGTCGTCAGGTCTGCGGCTGGAGATGAGCACGTTCGGCCCGTTGGTGTCGACCACGACCTCCTCGTCGACCCACTCGCCGCCGGCGTTACGGATGTCGGTCTTCAGACTCGGCCACGAGGTCAACCGCCGGCCACGGACCTGGTCGGCCTCGACCAGCGTCCACGAGCCATGGCAGATCACCGCGACCGGCCTGCCGAGTTCGAACAGCCGCCGCACCATCTCCACTGCCGGCTGACTGGTCCTCAACCGGTCCGGGTTGGCCACGCCGCCCGGTAGCACCAGGCCGTCGAACTCTTCGGCGTCGACATCTGCCACCGCCGCGTCCACCTCGAAAGCGACCGATTTGTTCAGATGGTCGAAGGTCTGCACAACGCCGGCGTGTGGTGCCACCAGCCGCGGCGCGCCGCCCTCGTCCTCGACCGCGTTCCACGGCTCGGTCAACTCGACCCGCTCGACACCCTCGTTGGCGACGAGGAACGCGATGTTCTTGCCCCGCAGCGTGCTGCCCACCACGGCCTCCTCCCTACGGCGCTGTGGTCGCACAGAGGCTGCCCGAAATCGCCCCCACCCAAACCGCCACGCCCCGCCACGCCCGGACACCAGACCGGCTCGAACGGGCGGCGCGGTCCACTGCCGGGAACCGGTCGAGCCGGTGCGCCGGTGCTCAGTTCCGGGGCGCCACCAGTAGCGCCTGGGCTCCCCGGCCGACCGCGCCACGTTCGTCGTAGATTCGCGACTCGGCCAGCCCGACCCCGGCCGGGCCGATCGTGGTGTGCGCGTCCAGGCACAACCACTCGCCGACCGGTGGCCGGTGCAGGTGGACGGTCAGTTCCGGGTTGATGAAGTACCACCGGCGCGGGTCCAGCCTGCCGCTGATCCCGTTGCCGGAGTCGGCCAGCAGCAACACCCGCTGCACCGGCGAGGTGGGCTGGTCCGGCAGCAGTGGCACCCGCGACCGTGCCCACAGGGTGGCCGGCCCGGGTTCGGTGAAACCGCCCCTGGTGAACCGCCATTCCTGCGCGGCCAGATACCCACCGGACCATCCCTGCGTGGTCGGCACGCCACGGTCCACCGCGTCGCCGGGTCGAGACGGCGGCGGTTCGGCCCCCGCCTCGA
>DATCXL010000157.1:0-5056 GCA_036565825.1 Mycobacteriales bacterium | reverse complement strand
CACCTCGCGGGTTTGGCGGCGGTCTTGGTGAAGCAGGCCGTGGGGTCATTGCCAGACCCGGTGTCCCGGCCACCCCCATTCGGTGCCCTGGGTGAGCCCGACCGCCTGGGTGAGGGTCTGGGTGATGCTGTTGCCGTCGGTGTCGGTGGCCTGCGCCTTGATGCTGAGCGTGCCGGTGGTCTGGTTGAGCGGCGGCACGGCGGTGATCACCGAGAAGTCGCGCGCCCCGTGCTCGCCGCGTCCGCGTGGCAGCACAAGAGCCGGCGACCAGTGTTGGCCGTCGTCGATGCTGGTCCACACCTTCAGGTCCCGGATCGCCGGGGCGTCGGCGGCCTGATGGCTGACGGTGACGGTGAACTGGCCGACGCTGGGCGCGGCGAGTTGGTTGTTCAGGTCGACGCCCAGGTCGTAGTTGAGGAAGACGACCGGCTCAGCCCGGCAGGGGTCGTCAGCCACGCCGGAGCAGAATGTTCCCGGTGGTGTCTGGTCGTGGCCGGGGGCTGCCGAGGTGAACGTCCAGTCGGCGTAGGTGTGCCCGAAGCCGGCGTCGTCGTAGTCGGTGACCACCCGGTAGGTGTGCCGCTCCGGCGGCAGCACGTACGCGGTGCTGCCCGCCACCGTCGTCGCCGGGATCTCCTCGTCGCCGAGGTACAGGTGCGTGGCAGCGGGATCCAGCGAGCGGGCATCTGATGTCGGCCGGCTGCCCTGGCCGAGATTGATGATCGGCAGGAGGGCGTTGCCCTGGCGGCACATCGCGCAGAACGTGGCACCGAACTTGCCCGGCTGCTGCGCAGCAAGCACATCCAGGTCGGCCACGAACGGTGCTGGCGAGACCGGTCGAGCGTTGAGGTCCTCGGTCCGACTGGCGCCCCGCTGGTCGAACACCTCCAAGCTTCGGATGACCGGCGGCGTCCAGTCCCTCAGGTACACGAGGTCGGGGGACGCCGGTCCGTAGTACTCGGTGCGCCTGGCCGGCCAGGCGAGTTCGTTGGGTACGCCGCCGGTGAGGATCTCGTCCGGCCGCCAGACGCTGATGCTCTGACCCGGCCCCGCCGTCGGCGCGTCCGCGTGCAGGCGGCTGTCCACCGCGGTGAGCTGGTCGTTGTCGACGTCGTAGTGCAGCGAGCCTGGAAGGTCTCCCTCCTCGTAGAACTTGAGGTTGTAGGTGTAGGGGCTCACGCCGCTGTCGGTGACGGTCACCCGCACGTCGTGCTGCTGAAGCAGATTCTCCAGCCGGATCGCCTCAGAGGGGTTGATCGCGACGAAGGGCATGTCGGGCGGCGTCTCGATCCGGTCGAGCTGGTAGTAGATGGGCAGCGCGCACCAGCCGTCCGGAAACTTGTTGGGCGTCCGTGGGTCGATCAGCACTCCGGCGGCCCCGGCCTTGATGGCGTTGTCGAGCTGGGCCGTCGATATCTTGCCGAGGGATGCGCGGTTGCACCACCCCGTGCCGTCGTCGCCGACGCGGATGATGGCGAGCTTGCCACGGGCGTCGATCGCGGCGAAGTCCTCCGGGTGCCCGTAGCCCGCGTCCACGACCTGGAGGCGCTGCCGTCCGCTGAAGCGCACGACATCGTTGCGGGCGGTGTTGTAGAACGGGTAGATCGGGTGCAGATCGAAGCCCTTCGGGCCGTTGACGTGCGCGGTGACCGGTGGTTTGCCGAGTACCCACGCGGTGCTGAAGTGGAACGCGCCGAGGGTGACGGGCCGCTCGGTCGGCATGGTCCAGATGTTGTGGAAGCCGTATGCGCTGAAGCCGAGCGAGGTGAGGGACGTGCCGTCCGGCAGGGTGCGCTGCCACTGCACAATGCCGTTGAACGCCTCGGTCGGCTCGGGCGTGGTGATGTCGACGTGCTGGAGCCGGGACAGGTCGAGTGCGACCTTGGTCGGCCCGTTCACCTCGACCTGTGGCGCGAGCACCCACGTGAGCTGGTTGTGCGCGTCAATCCAGAAGAACGGTGTCGCCTCGGCTGAGTAGCTGCCCGTGGGTACGTCGAAGCGGGCGCGCAGGGTCGTGCACGGGTCCTGGTCCACGCACGACAGGTTCGCGGCGTAGACGTGGCCGGAGTTGTCGCCACCGACAGCCGTGATCTCGGCGGTGGTAACGCACATCGTGCTGAGGAAGCCGTTGCAGAAGGCGACCTGGCTGTCCAGCGCGCCTGGTTCGAGCGTCAGGGTCACTGTCACCGGGTAGGTCGGTTGGCCGTCGTCGGTGTCGGGGCGCGCTGCCGGCCGGTCGGACGTGCGGTGGCCGGTCAGCCAGATGTGAGCAATGCCGTCGGCAAGCCCGGAACGCGAACCGGTCCCCGCCGTGGCGCCGGTGAGTGCGGCCCAGAAGCCGGCGAAGTGTCGCGGGTCCACCCGCAGGTCCGTGGTGCCGGTCTGCGTGTTGGTGGCGGCCACGGTGCTGGCGGGCAGGCTGCCTGCCCTGCGGGTCATGGTGTCGGCGTTCGGATGGTCGGTGTACTGCACGGTCACCGGGATCGCCTTGCCGGTGTTGTCGGTGTAGCCGTGGGCGGCCAGGTACTGGATGTCGAACAGGGCCTTGTCCACCTGACCTGAGGCGATGAGGAACTGGGCCGCCGAGGGAGTGGCCTGGAGGGTTGTGACACCGTCGGGCCCGGCAGTGGCGTTGACGGTGACCGTGTCGTGGCCGGTGGCCGGGGTGGCGACCACCGAGTAGTGGCCGTCACCTGCGGCGGTGAGTCGGACCTGGTCGCCGGTGAGCAGGGTGACCGAGTAGGAGTCGTCGTGCAGCCCAGGCAGGCTCAGCGTCTGCACTGTGTGGTGTTGGTCAGCCGATCCGGTAGTCCCGGCGCTGGTGGTGGCTGCGGCAGGGTTTGGGGTGGTGGCAGGGGCGGTGGGCTGCGCGAGGGCGGTGCCCGAGGCGGGCAGCACGCCGGCGGCAAGGGCCAACGGGACGGCCAGCGCGGCGAGTCCCCGGGCCCTGCGCCACCGGGGATTATGGGATCTGGTCACCAGAACCTCTCTGGACGAGCGGGGTGTGAGACGGGCAGGTATCGGTCGCATGGTCAGCCTCCCGTCGGGGTCAGCGACCAGTCATGCCGGACAACCCCGCCGCTGGCGACAGTGACCGTCGCGGTGGCGTCGGTGTAGCCGGGTGCGGACGCGGTGAACTCCTGCTCGCCGGCGTTCGGGGCGAACAGCGTGTACACCCCGTCGGGCTGCTCCGGGTCGTCCGGGGTGGCCAGGGACCGGGTCGTGCCGCCGGCACCGGTGATGGTCGCGCCAGGCACGCCGGTGCCGGTGCTGGTGTTGGTGACCGTGCCGGTGACCAGCCCGCCGTTGACGGGGACGCAGGTGTGGGTGCCGAGGAACACGTTGTCCAGGGCCCAGTACCAGGCGTACCGGCCGGTGTAGTCGAACCGGGCCTGGACCTTGGCGTGTCCGGCGGCCTGCGGGAGGTCGATCTGCACGTGGCCGAGCTTGTTGTGGTCACTCGCCTGCCACACGGTGGCCCAGTGCCAGCCGCCGTCCACGCTCACCTCGACCCGCCCGGTCTGCCGGTCACCGAGGGCGTAGTAGGCGGTGTCGAACCACAGTTGTGGCGCGTCGTGCCCGCTCAGGTCAACCACGGGGGTGGTCAGGGTGGTGTCCGTCCGGGTGTGCCGGCCGGCGGCCCCGGAGTCGGCGATGGCCATGTCGTCGCCGCCACCGGGGACCGGGGGCCGGTCACCGGCGTTGTCGAACGACCAGCCGACGCGGGTGCCGGAGACCGTCCACCCGTCCTTGGGCGTGGTGCCGGTCCAGCCGGTGAACGCCTCGGTCACTCCGTTCCAGTCGTAGCCTGCGGCGATGCAGGCCTGCGGGTCGATGGCGACCTTGATGTCCCTGGTCACGTCGCCTGAATTGAACGGCACGTCCACCTGTGCGGGTTCGTACCCGCGGTCCAGGGCGGTGGCGTGCACGGTGTAGTGGTCGGCCTGGACCAGGGTGACCTGGTAGTGGCCGGTGGCCGGGTCGGTGTAGATCGGCCCACCGGGGTAGCCGTCGACGGTGATCTTGGTGTAGAGCGGCCAGCCGTGCCCGGAGCCGTCGGTGACCGTGCCCGACAGGACCGCGCTGGGTAGGGCGGTCAGCGTGATGTCCGCGGTGACGGTCTGGTTCTCCTCGACCTGTACACCGGACACGGTGGCGTCGGCGTAGCCGTACTTGTGCGCGGTGAGCTGGTAGGTCCCCAGCAGCGCGCCGCTCACCTGGTAGCGCCCGTCGGCGTCGGTGGTGGCGACGTACCCGCCAGGGCTGGCCGTCACCGTCACTCCGGCCACTGGTTCACCGGTCGCGTCGTCGGTCACGGTGCCGGTGATGTCACCGTGCGGGCCGGACCGCAGCGCGTCCACCCCGTTGGGGCTGCCCAGCCCGGTCGGCCCGTCCCAGCCGATCCCTGCCTGGCACAGGCCGTTCCCGCAGTCGCTGTTCACACCCTCGGTCACGTCGGTCAGGTGCGAGGCCTGGCCCGGGTCGTGGTAGGGGTAGGTCACCGGATAGGTGCCCGGTTCGGGAGCCCCGGCCAGCGCGTACATGGCGGTGACCAGAGGTGCGGCCAAGCTGGTGCCACCCACCTGTAACCACCCGTCCTGCCCGAACGTGTCATACACCGCCAGCCCGGTCCCAGGGTCCGCAACAGCCGAGACATCAGCGGTCGCACGGTTGTCGCAGTGGGTGTCCAGGGTGAGCTGGTAGTCCGGCTTCGACTCGAACGGGGCGCACCCCGAGCCCGCGCCGTTCCCACCCGCTGCGGTGCCCCACGCGGTCTCGTGCCAGCCCCGCGCGGAACTGTCACGGGTCAGACTCGTACCCCCGACGGCCACCACGTGCGGGTTGGTCGACGGCCAACTGATCACGTTTCCGGAGTCACCGCTGGACACGACGATCGCCGTCCCGGGGTGGTCGTAGTAGTGGTCGTAGAAGAAGCCGAGGGAGAATCCATTGTCGATGCCGTAGGAGTTCGACACGAACTTCGCACCCAGGGCGACCGCGGTGTCGACCGCGGGCCCAAGGTCGTCAGTGGAGGCCGAGTCGGCCTGCACCAGCA
>DATCXL010000606.1:0-5434 GCA_036565825.1 Mycobacteriales bacterium | reverse complement strand
CCTGCCGTCGGCAACCGCCAGGACCACGTCGGCGGTGTCCGGATCGTCGGGCAGCAGTCGCGCGCCGCCCGGCGCCGTGGTGTCGGCCAGCCCGCACAGCACCCCACGCGTGTCACGGTCCCGGATGGTGACCACCAGGGTTCGGTCGCCGACCGTGACATGGGTGGCGGACAGTTCACCGAGCGCCGCGGCCACGAAGGACGGGGCGGCCAGGGCCGAGTCGGACAGCATCGCGGCGTCGTCGAACATCGGGCGGACCCGTTCACCCAGCGCGGAGTTGAACATCCGGATCACCAGGCGTAGTTGCGGGTTCTGCTCCTGTGCGGCCAACGCGGTGCGGATGTTACCCACGTCGTCCTGGTCGACCAGCGCCATGGCGCGTGCCGTCGGTAGTCGGGCCCGTCGAAACGCCTCGCTGTCCGGACGGGTGGACTCGACCACCGCGGCGCCGAGCGCCCGCACGGCGCGGGCCATGCCGTCGCGACGCGACGGCATGATCACAACGACGTCCTCGTCAAGCCGACGCAGTTCCTCCACCAGTCGAACCGTCAGGGGTTCGCAGCCACACACGATGAAATGGCCTGAGCGCCGTGGCATCCACGCTGCTCTGGGCACGGCGCGATGGTAACCGCGTGTCACAGTCAGCTGGCCTCGGTTGCCGGAAACGTCACGTCAACCCCCCACCGGCCACGGCCGAGCGGCTCGCTCGTCACGCCTCGCGTAACAAGGTCGTTGCGCCGCGGCCGGTTCGTTCATTCGACCGAAACATGCCGGGCCGCCGGGTGAAACACCGACTCGCAACCCTCGGGAGGAGACCGAGGGGAGACCAATGCGCATCGACAGTGGTGACACCGCGTGGGTACTCGTGGCCAGCGCGCTCGTCCTGCTCATGACGCCGGGCCTGGCGTTCTTCTACGGCGGGATGGTGCGGGTCAAGAGCGTGCTGAACATGTTGATGATGAGCTTCGCGTGCATCGCGGTGGTCAGCGTGCTGTGGGTGCTCTACGGCTACACCCTGGCGTTCGGCACCGACGCGGGTGGCGGGCTGCTGGGCGACCTTGGCCACCTGGGCATGGCCGGCACGCTCACCGGGGTGAGCGGCACCGTGCCGACACTGGCCTTCGCCTCGTTCCAGTTGATGTTCGCGGTCATCACCCCGGCACTGATCAGTGGCGCGGTGGCTGACCGGGCGAAGTTCGGCGCGTGGGTGTTGTTCACCGCGCTGTGGGTGACCGTGGTGTACTTCCCGGTCGCGCACTGGGTGTTCTTCATGGACCACGGGCACGGCGGTTGGATCACCGACCGGCTGGGGGCGTTGGACTTCGCCGGCGGCACCGCGGTGCATGTCAACGCCGGTGCGGCCGCGCTGGCGCTGGCCCTGGTGCTGGGCCGGCGGGTCGGCTGGCCGCGTGCGCCGATGCGACCACACAACCTGCCACTGGTGCTGCTCGGCGCCGGGCTGCTGTGGTTTGGTTGGTTCGGGTTCAACGCCGGATCGGCGCTGGCCGCCAACGGGCTTGCCGCCACCGCCTTCATGAACACCCAGGCGGCGACCGCGGCCGCGGCGCTGGCCTGGATCGTGGTGGAGCGGGTACGACAGGGCCACTGCTCCACGTTGGGTGTCGCGTCTGGCGCGGTGGCCGGACTGGTCGCCATCACGCCGGCCTGCGCGGCGGTCAACCCACTCGGCGCGCTGGCCGTGGGTGCGGTGGCCGGGGCCGCCTGCGCGTTCGCGATCTCGCTGAAGTACCGGTTCGGGTTTGACGACTCCCTCGACGTGGTCGGCGTGCACCTGGTGGGTGGCGCGGTCGGCTCGCTGCTGGTCGGGCTGTTCGCGACCAGCACGGTGACAGGCGGGGTGTCCGGTCTGCTCTACGGTGGTGGACTCGCCCAACTCGGCCGGCAGGCGGTGGCGGTGGCCGCGGTTGGCGGCTACTCGTTCGGGATGTCGTTCGGACTGGGCACCCTCGTCGACAGGGCGGTCGGCTTCCGGGTCACCCAGCATGCCGAGGTGTCTGGTGTGGATCTGGCCATCCATGCCGAACCGGCCTACCAACTCGCCGCCGAACCGACCCACCGGCCAACCGCCGTCGAACACGGTGAGCAACCCGCCGGACAGCCGACTGGGCAACCTACCGGACAGCCGACCGGACAGCCTGCCGGGCCACCCACCCGGCAACCCACCGGGCAACCTGTGGGGCAACGGACGGGCCGACCCGCCGGGCAACCGGTCGAAACGCCCGAGCACGCCACCCAACCGGAGCAGGTGGCGCGACCCGAGCCGGCTGGGAACCTGCTGCCGGCGAGCGCGGCCGACCGAGCCACCCGGGCCGGCCCGACCCGCTGAGATGGCTCGACCCAGCTTGGACCTCTCGCCCGGGCCGTGCGGCGACTACCCTGTCTGTGGGCCGGCGGGACCGCCGCTCCAGCGCAGGCCGAACGGCATCGCCCCTTTCGAGAAGGATCACAGGCTCCCGTGTTCGACACCCTCTCCGACCGTCTCACCGCGGCCATGTCGTCCCTGCGTGGGAAGGGCCGGCTCTCCGACGCGGACATCGACGCGACCTGCCGTGAGATCCGTATTGCCCTGCTTGAGGCGGATGTCGCGGTTCCGGTGGTACGGACCTTCGTTGCGGCGATCAAGGAACGCGCCCGTGGTGAGGAGGTGTCCCGGGCGCTCAACCCGGCCCAACAGGTCATCAAGATCGTCAACGAGGAACTGGTCGAGATCCTGGGTGGTGAGACCCGCCGACTGCGGCTGGCCAAGAACCCACCGACCGTGATCATGCTGGCCGGTCTACAGGGTTCCGGTAAGACCACGCTGGCGGCCAAGCTCGGCCAGTGGCTGCGGGCCCAGGGCCACACGCCACTGCTGGTCGCGGCCGACCTCCAGCGTCCCAACGCGGTCACCCAGCTTCAGGTGGTGGGTCAACAGGCCGGAGTGGACGTTTTCGCCCCGGAGCCGGGCAACGGGGTGGGTGACCCGGTTGCGGTGGCCGGCCAGGGAGTGGAGGAGGCTCGGCGCACCCTGCACGACGTGGTGGTGGTGGACACCGCCGGCCGACTGGGCGTGGACTCCGAGCTGATGGCCGAGGCCGCGGCGATCCGGGACGCGGTGCGCCCCGAGGAGACCCTGTTCGTACTGGACGCGATGATCGGCCAGGACGCGGTGCGGACGGCCGAGGCGTTCCGGGACGGGGTGGGTTTCACCGGGGTGGTGCTCACCAAGCTGGACGGCGACGCCCGCGGCGGTGCCGCACTGTCGGTCCGACAGATCACCGGTGAGCCGATCCTGTTCGCCTCCACCGGCGAGAAACTGGCCGACTTCGACGTCTTCCACCCCGAGCGGATGGCCTCCCGCATCCTGGGCATGGGCGACGTGCTGACGCTCATCGAGCAGGCCGAGGCCACCTTCGACGCGGCCGAGGCCGAGCGGATGGCGGGCAAGATCGCCTCGGGTACCGACTTCACCCTGGAGGACTTCCTCCAGCAGATGGTGGCGATCCGCAAGATGGGACCGATCTCCAGCATTCTCGGCATGTTGCCGGGCATGGGGCAGATGAAGGAGGCGATCAACCAGGTCGACGATCGCGACCTGGACCGCACCGCCGCCATCATCCGGTCGATGACCCCGACCGAGCGTCAGGATCCCAAGATCATCAACGGGTCCCGCCGGCTCCGGATCGCCCGCGGCTCCGGGGTCACCGTCACCGAGGTGAACAGCCTGGTCGACAGGTTCTTCGAGGCCCGCAAGATGATGCAGCAGATGGCCGGTCAGATGGGCATGCCGGGTCTGCGTCGCGGTACCAAGGCCGCGACCAAGGGCAAGGGCAAGAAGGGCAAGAACGCCAAGAAGGGCAAGCGTAAGAGTGGGCCGACTCCGCCCAGGATGCCGGCCGGGGGCATGGGCGGCATGCTCGACCAGTTGCCACCGGGCACCTCGCTGCCAGACCTGTCCAAGCTGAAGCTGCCCAGGCAGTGAGCGCGCCGTTGCACGTGCGGGCGGTGTTACTTCCCGACGGTGTGGAACGGGACGTGTGGGTGCGCCACGGCCGACTCACCTTCGAACGGGTGTCCGGCGCGGAGACGGTGGCGCGCGGCGGGTTCGCCCTGCCAGGGCTGGTGGACGCACACTGCCACGTGGGGCTGACCCCCACCGGACCAGCGTTCGGGGACGACCTGCTCGCCCAGGCCTACGCCGACCGGGACACCGGCGCCCTGCTGCTGCGCGACTGCGGTTCACCGGTGGACAACCGTCACCTCATCGACCGCGAGGACATGCCGCGGCTGATCCGGGCCGGTCGGCACCTGGCCCGACCGAAGCGGTACATCCCGGGCGTGGGGATCGAGCTGGAACCGGACGAGCTGCCCGCCGCGGTCGAGGAACAGGCTCGCTTCGGCGGTGGCTGGGTCAAGCTTGTCGGGGACTGGATCGACCGGTCCACCGGCGATCTTGCCCCGCTCTGGCCGGCAGACGTGCTGGCCGAGGCGACCCGCCGGGCGCATGTCCTGGGTGCCCGGGTGGCCGTGCACACCTTCGGCGAGGAGGCCCTGCCCGACCTGGTCGCGGCCGGGGTCGACTCGATCGAACACGGCACCGGGCTGACCGACGACATCATCGAACTGGTGGCCGAACGCGGCATCGCGGTGGTGCCAACCCTGATCAACGTGGAGAACTTCCCCGGTATCGCGGCGAAGGCCGCGAAGTACCCGGTGTATGCCGAGCGGATGCGCCGGCTGCACCGGTCCGCGACCGAGCGGATCCGGGCGGCCCACGAGGCCGGGGTGCCGATCTACGCCGGCACCGATGCGGGCGGCATGCTTCCGCACGGCCAACTGGTGGCCGAGATCCAGGCGTTGCACGCCGTCGGGCTGTCGTCCGAGGCGGCGCTGGCGGCCGGTTCGTGGGCGGCTCGGGACTGGCTTGGTCTGCCCGGGTTGACCGAGGGCGCCCCGGCCGACCTGGTCGTCTACGACCGCGATCCGCGGGCCGACCTGTCCGTACTGCACACCCCGACCCGCCTCATCCTGCGCGGCCGGGTCGTTACCCCGATCGTCGGCTGAGGCTTCGGCGCCAGGAGGCACCTGTGCCACGGGTTGCACTGGTCAACGGGTTGCCCGGGTGGGGCAAGAGCACCCTGGCCGGAAATCTGGCCGCGCGGTTGCGGCTGCCGCTGTTCGCCAAGGACGTCATCAAGGAAACCTTGTTCGACTGGATCGGAGTGGGAGACCGGGACTGGTCGCGCCGGCTCGGCGCGGCCAGCGGTGAGGCGATCTGGTCATTGCTGGCGTACTGCGGCTGCGACGCCGTCGTGGAGGGCTGGTTCTCCCCGGCGTCCCGAGACGTGGTCCGCGCCGGGTTGGACCGGGCCGGGGCCAGCGACGTGCTGGAGATCTGGTGCGACGTGCCGTTCGACACCGCGTTCCGCCGGTT